>JAFRSI010000052.1 GCA_017427645.1 Oscillospiraceae bacterium
GGCCTGCCAGTTGCCCCAGCCCAGAGGGGCGAAGATCCAGGCCACGGCCGAGCCGATCTTGGCCAGGATGCTCATGCTGATCTCATCCTCCTCCAGCATGCCGAAGGAGCCGTCTACCCAGCCGAAGCGGGACAGGAACCAGATGACGATGGTGGACAGCAGGATGATGGTGCCGGCCTTCTTGATGAAGGACCAGCCCCGCTCCCACATGCTGCGCAGCACGTTACCTAGGGTGGGCCAGTGGTAGGCGGGCAGCTCCATGACGAAGGGGGCGGGCTCGCCGGCGAACATCCGGGTCTTCTTCAGGATGATGCCGGAGATGATGATGGCGGCCAGGCCGATGAAGTAGGCGCCGGTGGAGATCCAGGCGCTGCCGCCGAAGATGGCGCCGGCGATCATGGCGATGACGGGCACCTTGGCGCCGCAGGGGATGAAGGTGGTGGTCATGATGGTCATGCGCCGGTCGCGTTCATTTTCTATGGTACGCGAGGCCATGACGCCGGGGATGCCGCAGCCGGTGCCGATCAGGATGGGGATGAAGCTCTTGCCGGACAGGCCGAAGCGGCGGAACACGCGGTCCAGCACGAAGGCGATACGGGCCATGTAGCCGCAGGCCTCCACGAAGGCCAGCAGGAAGAACAGCACCAGCATCTGGGGCACAAAGCCCAGCACGGCGCCCACGCCGGCCACGATGCCGTCCAGGATCAGGCCCTTGAGCCAGTCGGCGCAGCCGATCTTGTCCAGCAGGCCCTCGATGAGCGCGGGGATACCGGGCACCCACACGCCGTAATCGGCGGGGTCGGGCTCGTCGAAGCCCTTCTCCTCAAAATAGGCCACCGCGTCGGTGAAGGCCATGGCGTTTGTCTCGTCGCCGGCATTCTCCGGGATGTCCTTGGCGTCGAAGTAGACTGTGATCTCGCTCTGCTCCAGAGTCTCCTCGTCCTCCACGGTGTAGGAGACGGACTTCTCGTCGGTGGCAAAGGCCTTCATCTCGGCCAGGAAGGCGTCGGCGTCGAAGTCCTCGGCCTCCGTGTCGATGCCGATGAAGGCGTCCGCGGCCTGGATGGCGGCGGCGTAGTCGTCGGCTGCCTCGTTGGCGGCCCTGGAGCCGATGCCCAGCAGGTGGTAGCCGTCGCCGAACAGTCCGTCGTTGGCCCAGTCGGTGGCGGGAGCGCCCACGCCCACCATGGCGATCCAGTAGATGATGAACATAACCACCGCAAAGATGGGCAGGCCCAGCCAGCGGTTGGTGACCACCTTGTCGATCTTGTCGGAGACGGTCAGCTTGCCGACGGATTTCTTTTTATAGGAGGACTTGATGATCTCGCCGATGTAGATGTAGCGGTCGTTGGTGATGATGGATTCGGCGTCGTCGTCCAGCTCCTTCTCCACCTCGGCGATATGGGCCTCCACGTCGGCCTTCACGTCCTCGGACAGGTTCAGCTGCTCCAGCACCTTGCTGTCCCGCTCGAAGAGCTTGACAGCGTACCAGCGCTGCTGCTCGGCCGGCATGTTGGACACGGCGTGCTCCTCGATGTGGGCCAGCGCGTGCTCCACCGGACCGGAGAAGGTGTGCAGGGGCACGGTCTTGCCGTTTTTGGCGGCCTCGATGGCGGCCTCGGCGGCCTCCATGACGCCGTCGCCCTTCAGGGCGGAGATCTCCACGATCTTGCAGCCCAGCTGGCGGCTCAGCTCCTTGGTGTTGATGACGTCGCCGTTCTTCTTCACCACGTCCATCATGTTCACGGCCAGCACCACGGGGATGCCCAGCTCGGTGAGCTGGGTGGTCAGGTACAGGTTGCGCTCCAGATTGGTGCCGTCGATGATGTTCAGGATGGCGTCGGGCCGTTCGCCGATCAGATAATTCCGGGCCACCACCTCCTCCAGGGTGTAGGGGGACAGGGAGTAGATGCCCGGCAAGTCGGTGATGGTGAC
>JAFRSI010000053.1 GCA_017427645.1 Oscillospiraceae bacterium
ATTTTAGATAAATATTATCTAAAAGTCAATAGATAAAATCCGTCTACGCTACCATATCGGTAATACTACCGGTATGGGGAGATGGTGGCTTGAAGAATCGAATCAAGGATCTGCGGGAGGACCATGACCTGACCCAGCAGCAGATCGCGGAGCAAATCGGCATCACACAGCGGAAATACAGTTATATTGAGACCGGCACGCAGCCATTGACCGACGATCTGCTGATCCGGCTGGCCAATTATTACCGCGTCAGTATCGACTACCTTCTTCGGCAGACAAATAACCCGACCAGAAATATGTGATCTCGCCCCTCATCCGGCGCTTCGCGCCACCTTCCCCCCCAGGGGGAAGGCATGGATAATAAAAAGGCTTCCCCCTGGGGGAAGCTGTCGCCGCAGGCGACTGATGAGGGGGTGCTCTCCGCAGACAACCGCAGGGCGCCGCTGCGGGAAAATACAGATAAGCAGCAGGACGGGCATAGCCCGTCCTGCTGTGCGTTTCTCGTATCAAAGTCTCTCCCGCCGCCTCAGCCGTTGGCGCTGTGATTCCGCCACGGGTTGTTCTCGTCGGGATCGGTGGGATCCCAGTCCCGGCAGGTCACGTTGTCGCTGATCCCGGGCACCTCCGGCCGGCCCAGGGGCCCCGGGGCAGGGGATTCATAAAACTCCACCGCCTGGATGAAAAACATGTTGTCGTAGATCCAATGGGCGTCCGCCACCTGCAGCCGCACGCAGCCCATGGAGCAGCTGGTGCCCAGTTTGTCATACTCCTCGTATTTCAGAGAGCCCTTGTCTTCGTTCCTGGCATAGGGCACGGAGTGGAACAGGATATCGCCGGTGATGTGGGTGGCATACTGGCCGTAGACGTCCCCGAACAAGCTCTTCCAGATCCAGCGGTTGCCGGGAAGCTCAAAGACGCCGGAGGTGGGCGTGGCGGAGCCGGTGGAGCAGAGCATCGCCCGGTACGGCACCGTATAGTACCCACTCTCGTCGGCGGCATAGACGGTGACCACGTTGGCCTCGTCGTTCACCTTGATATAATACAGGTAATCCCCCGTCCGTTCCACGTCGGCAGGGATCGCCTCTCTGCCTGTCTCGGCGGGGTCTTCCACGGGATCGTCCTGTCCGGGCTGGTCCTGCCCGCCGGGCTCCACCTCTCCGTTGTTCTCCGGCGGCAGCGGGTCCGCCGGCTTATCCTTTCCGTGCCGTCCGGCCAGGCCCAGCAGTACCATCGCCACCAGCACCGCCGCCAGCGGCAGCACGGTCAGTAATTTCATTCTTCGCTTCATCAAGTGTTCTCCTTCCCCCCGGAAGCGCTCTGCCTCCGATCCGGCCGCTCATCGTCCGTGCTTCAAATTATAGATGCCAATGCGCCGGAAAGTCAATATCTGTTTTTTCCGCTTCTCTCCCCCGTCCGCCCCTTCGTTTTGCGCACGATGCTCTGCGATTTTATCAAAAACCCATTGACAGGGCCATATCTAATATATTATATTAGATATGGCCCTGTTTTGTATTACGATCCTCCGCCCTCTTTTCTCTTTCCAAACCGGAAAACCTGTGATATAATAACTTGTCTATTCAACCGACCGTGACCGGAGGATCGCCATGCCTGACACCATTGCCGCCATTGCCACACCCCAGAGCCCCAGCGCCATCGGCATCCTGCGTCTCAGCGGGCCGGACGCCTTTGCCGTGCTGGAGCGGGTCTTTCGAGCCCGGGACGGCCGGCCCCTGGGAGAACAATCGCCACGCGCCATGGTGCTGGGCGAGCTGCTGGACCGGGAGGGCCGCCTGCTGGACAACGTGCTGTGCGTCCGCTTCCCCGGCCCGGACAGCTATACCGGCGAGGACTGCGCCGAGCTCCACTGCCACGGTTCCCCCGTGGTGCTGAACGAGGGGCTCGAGGCCCTCTTTGCCGCCGGCGCCCGCCAGGCAAAGGGCGGCGAATTCACACAGCGGGCCTTTCTCAACGGGCGCATGGATCTGCTGCAGGCCGAGGCCGTGGTGGATCTCATCGACGCGGAGACTCCCGAGGTGGCCCGCAACGCCGCCGGTCAGCTCTCCGGCCGCCTGAGCCGGCTGGTGGACGCCGTTTACGACGGCATTATGGGGGTCGTCAGCCGGTTCTACGCCGTGGTGGACTACCCCGATGAGGACATTGGAGAGAACACCCGGGAGGAGCTGCTGGACGTGCTGCGCCGGGCGGAAAACGAACTGACCGAGCTGCGCGCCACGTTTTCCCGGGGCCAGCTGCTGAAAACCGGAATCCCCACGGTGATCCTGGGCAAGCCCAACGCCGGCAAGTCCTCCCTGCTCAACGCCCTGCTGGGCTACGACAGGGCCATCGTCACCGCCGTGGCCGGCACCACCCGTGACACGGTGGAGGAGCGGGTCCGCCTGGACCGCCTGCTGCTCCGGCTCATCGACACCGCCGGCATCCGTCCCACCGAGGACGAGGTGGAGCGCCAGGGCGTGGCGCGCAGCCGCGCCGCCGCGGAGCGGGCTTCCCTGGCCCTGCTGGTGCTGGACGGCTCCGCTCCCCTGGACGAGGAGGACGAGGCCGCCATCGCCGTGGCCCGGATCGTGCCCAACCTGCTGGTGGCGGTCAACAAGGCCGATCTGCCCCGCCGGCTCGACGTGGGCCGCCTGGCGGACCGCTTTGACAACGTGATCTCCGTCAGCGCCCTGACCGGCCAGGGGATCGCCGCCCTGACCGACGCCATTTCCGCCCTCTACCCCGCCGGGGCCGAGACCCCCGGCCTGCTGCTGACCAACGCCCGCCAGGCCGACGCCGTCAGCCGTGCCCTGGCCGCCGTGCAGAGCGCCCGCGGCGCCCTGCGCA
>JAFRSI010000054.1 GCA_017427645.1 Oscillospiraceae bacterium
AGCGGAAAAGCGGGCGGCAGAAGCTCCGGCCGCCCGCTTTTCCGCAAGGTCCGTTATGGCTGCCATAGCCCCGGCTCCATCCGGTCGACGAAAATGCAGGGGATCCCGACCGGTCTGAGCCTGCCGATCTCGCCGAAGACCGTTATCATCGGCATTTCCGGATAGACGGGCCACGTTATCAGGTGCGGGTCATAGAGACACAGCAGAGGGTCCTCCGCGCCCACGGAGAGCGCGATCAGTCTTTGCCCGTCCCACTCGTCGATCTGCAGGACTCTTCCGGAAAACCTCACCCGCAGCTTTTCATGCCGGGTCAAAAATGCCGCCAGACCGTCGGCCGTACCGGCGCCGGAGGAGGGCGCCTCCCCGTCCGGTCCGGTCTGGGGCGTATCGTATTCCTTCTGCGGCACATCCGGCTCTGTCCGGCCGCCGGCGGCGCACCCGGTCAGCAGCAGGAGCAGCGCAAGGATCAAAATGACGCCTCGCCTCATCATCTCACCGCTCCGCCAGGACGCCGTCCCGCATCAGCAGCACCTTGTCGGCCCGGCCCGCCACGTCCGGGTCGTGGGTCACCACGATGACGCAGCGGTCGTCCCGGTGGGCCGCCTCCAGCAGCAGGCGGATGATCTGGTCGCTGTTCTCGCTGTCCAGATTGCCGGTGGGCTCGTCGGCCAGGATCAGCCGCCGGTCCATGGCCATGCCCCGGGCGATGGCCACACGCTGCTGCTCGCCGCCGCTGATGGCGGAGGGATAGCGGTTCCACAGCTCCTCTCCCAGGCCCACCTGGGCGGCCAGGGCGTGGGCGTCGGCCAGGGCCTTATCCTTTGGCACGCCGCACAGCTCCATGGGGTACATGATGTTCTCCGTCACGTTCAGCAGAGGGAACAGGGCAAAGTCCTGATACACCACCGCCACGCAGCGGCGGCGGTACTCCATGGGATCCAGCCGGGACGTGGGGGTACCCTCGAACAGGATCTCCCCCTGCTGGGGCAGCGTCAGGGCCGACAACAGGGACAGCAGCGTGCTCTTGCCGGCGCCGGACTTGCCGGTGACGGCGTAGACCTTCCCCTGCTCGAAGGAGGCCTCCAGCCCCCGCAGCACCTCGCGGCGGTCCTTGCCGCTGCCGTAGCCGTAGTGCAGGTCGTGAATTTCCAGAATAGCCATATCCTACCTCCTTATCCCTCTCTCCGGTCGGGCCGGAGCACGCCCAAAAGCGCCGCGATCAGGGCGCCCAGCAGCCACAGTCCCGCAAACAGGCCCGTCTGCCACAGGCCGGTCCCGTTCCAGATATTTGCCGCCCGGCAGATCGCCAGCCCTGCGGCCCCGCCCAGCAGGCACAGGGCGATCTGCTCGACGTAGACGCTGCCGAAGGCCCGGATACCTGGGGTGCCCATGCAGTGCATGAGCCACAGCTCCTTGCGCCGGGCCAGCACCAGCAGGAAGCCCAGCACCAGGGCCAGAGCCTCGGTCAGCACCACCACCACCGGGAAGATGCGGTCCATATACCACAGGCGCTGCTCCAGGCTCTGCTGGCTGGCCTGGAACACGCCGTCCTCCAGCACGAAGGGCTTGCGGTTGCCGTCCAGCTGCCGCACCTGGGAGAAGCCCATGTCCTTGAAGTGCTGCTTCAGCGCCTCCAGATCGTCGCAGCGGAAGTTGAACACGGCGCTGGTGAGCTGGGGATCCCGCTGCAAGATATAGCTGCCGTGGTCGAGAGGGATATCTCCAAACAGGCTTTCGTAGTATGTCCCCTCCCGCTTGTCCAGCGAGAAGAGCAGATATTTGTAAATGGGCATGTAGATATCGTCCCGCCCGGCGGTCTTCTTGTAGCTGCCCACGATCTGCAGCAGCTGGCTGTCGCTGCTGTCGGCGGCGGAGTTGTCCATGACCATGCACTGATCACCCAGGGCCATGCCGTAGGCCTCCAGAAAGGCGGTGGACACCACGCAGGGGATCGGATGCAGGATCATCCGCTCCGGGCGGTAGCCGGAATCCCACCACATCTGATAGTATTCCTCCATCTCGGGGTACAGGGCGATCTCCGCGGCGATCTCCTCGTCCGTCATCTCGATCCACTCCTCGCCCACCGTGCGGTCGGTGGCCAGGAAGCTCTCGTCCCAGCCGGCCAGCCACTCCGTCTCCGGCGCGCCGGTGTAGGCGAACTGGGGCGCGTCCGCCAGGCGGTTGGCGGCGATCCGCCGGGGCAGATAGACCGCCTCACCCGACAGGAACACCCGCTCGGCCTCCGTCAGTTCTCTGTCGCCGTCCCGCTCCTCCGGCAGGGACTCCCAGTAGGTGGTGTCGGTTTCCGGGTCGTAGCGGCCCACGTATTTGTAATTGCCCAGGAGCTGGGTGGCCGTACCGCTGACGGTCTCCTCCATGTCCAGCACGGTGAGGAAATCCGAGGTTTTGGCCGGCGTGTTGCTCAACTGAGAGCCGCTCCAATCGGTGAAGTAGCCCCGCACGGTGCTCTCGTGCCGCAGCGTCTCCAACTGATCGCGGCAGCTTTCGGCGGAGGACACCAGCAGGCACAGCAGCACCGCCGCGCACAGCGGCGCCAGTACGGCTGCCGCCGTGCGGAAGCCGCCCCGGAGGCCGGAGAGCCAGGCATACTTGGCCGCACCGCCGGTGAGGCTGCGGGTCCGCGTCTGACTCTGCCGCCGGCGGCGGGCGACGCGGGGCCGCTGCCGAGGCACCGTGCCCATGGCAAACCACGCGCCGATGGCCAGGGTCAGCGCCGCCACCGCCAGGGCGATCACGGCGTACACCGCCGGACCCGCCGCGCCGATGGAAACGGCGTGGTCCTCCTGCAGCATCAGCTTGTCGGCGCTGTAGGAGAGGTTGCGCCGGGACGTCTCCGCCAGCACGCCGTTCATGATCTCCGCCGCCCGGCGGGCCACCAGGCCGCTGACCACCGCGCCCAACGCGGCGGCGGGCAGGGCAACGGCCCCCAGGCCGGAGAGATAATATGTCCCCACATTCCGGGGCGAGGCGCCCAGCCGCACCATCAGGTCGCCCGCCTTCTTCTGACGGGTCACGTAGAGCCAGGCCGTCAGCAGCAGGAAGCCGATCCCCGCCGCCAGGCACACCGCGCTGATAAGGCCCACGATCCGCAGCATGGCCTCCAGGGGTCGGGCCGTGGCGCTGTAGCCCTGGTCGTACAGCCGCAGATGGATGCCTGCCGGCAGCACGCCCTCACAGCCCGCCAGAAAGTCGTTGCCGGCGCCGTTTTCCAGCTTCCACTGGCCCAGCACGCTGTCACAGTGGTTCACCGTCATGTCCAGATCATGGGGCACGGGGATATATATGGTGGCGTTCCACGTGTCGTTGGCGCTGAAAATACCCACGACGGTGTATTCGCCCTCTTTATCATAGCCTTTTGCAGAGTCGTAGCTCTCCAGAATCTGGCTGTTCTCCCGGACCGCCAGACCCAGGTGGACCTTGTCGCCCAAGGCCCAGCCGTTCTGCTTGGCCAGCCAGGCAGACACCAGGCACACCTCGGCGCCGCTTTGCTCCTCCTCATCCGTGAACATCCGCCCCTCCTCCAGATGGACGAGCTGCTGCTGGAAGGGGAACTGGTCGGCCAGGTGATCCCCGGCGCGAACGGTGACGGTGCGCATCATCAGCCCCATGGTCTGGGCCATGTGCAGGTAGGGCGCGCAGTCGGCCCCGCTCAGATCCTGAGGATCCTCCACACGCAGAGGGGGCAGCACGTCGCTGAGCACCAGCCGCTTGCTGGAGGCCCAGGAGGCCTCCCACTTGCCGCACACCAGATAGTAGCTGCCCGGCTCCAGCGCCTCCAGGACCTCGCTGTTGTGGTGCTCCTCCGACAGGGCGATGGGCTTTCCCTCCACCTTCACGTGGGAGAAAAGGGCCCGGCCCACCATGGCCTCCGCGTCCTGCCAGTTGGAGACGGGGAACACGGTGCCGTCCTCCATGACCTGGTCGTGGGTCATCTGCCCGTCCTCCCAGGGGACCAGACCGCCGGACTGACGCACCTTCACCAGCAGCACTGCCAGAGTCCGTGCGTTTTCAAAGTTGACCACGCCCTCCATGTCCGGCAGCACGCCCTGGGCCACCCGGCTGGGCTCCCAGGACAGCACGCCGTCCGGCAGATCGGCGCCCAGCATCTCCTCCGTCAGCCGGGCGATCTCCTTGGGGTCGGTCTCGTCCTCCCCGGTGCTGTACTCCGGCACCACCAGGGTGGTGTACCGCTGCCGGCAGTCCTCCAGCGTCCGGCGCACCGACCAGGTCAGGCCCAGGGACGTGCCCAGCAGGGCCGCCACCAGCAGCACCAGCAAAAAGGTCAGGGCCGTTTTGCCCGGCATCCGCACCGCGCTGCGCAGCCCGTGCTTGACAAACATCGTTCCACCTCCTTACGGCTGTATAGAAAACCGTGCCGTGAAACGCTTCTCCGCCTCATCCTTCTCCGCCTCGACCCGGTCCTCTTCCCAAAAAACGATCTGGGTTCTGGCAGCGCCGTCTTCGGTCAAAAGCAGCACCTCGCTGGTATCCGACTGGGTAGGCACTATGATACACCGAACGGTGGCGCCGTCCTGGATCGTTATCTCCTGCCACTCTCCGTATCCGGTCACACGGACGTATTTCCCCGACTGCTCGCCGCTGGCCCATACGCCCTTCGGCGCAGCCTCCGGCCCTGCGGAGGATCGGTCGGTATTGACGTTTGACATATATTGGCCTCCCGCCACAGGAGCCTCCCGGGGCCGCAGGGGCGAGGTGGCGAACACCGCCACCAGCACCGCCGCCGCCAGCAGGGAAACGGCGCGCAGTGCGGCGCCGGGACGGCGGAAACGGGCCACTGCCTCCATGCGCCGCACGGTGGCAGCGCCGAAGCCGCTGGCAAACAGGGGCCGCGCGCCCCGCTCCGCCTCCACCTGCAGCATGGCCCGGGCGTAGTCCGCCCGGCCCGTCCCGCCGGAGAGCACCGCCTCGTCGCAGGCGAACTCCAGATCCCGGCAGACCAGCACGGCCATCAGCCAGGTCAGGGGGTTGAACCAGTGGATGCACACGGCCGCCGCGCACAGCAGCTTCACCAGGCCGTCCAGCCGCCGCACATGGGTATACTCGTGAGCCAGGACGCAGCGGCGGGTCTCCTCGTCCCACGCCCGGCCGGCGGGCAGCAGGATCACCGGCCGCAGGATGCCGCCGGATATCGGGGCCGTAATCTGCTCGCTCTCCCGGATAGTCAGATACCGGCGCAGGGGATGGTCGCAGAGCCACCGCTCCGCCCAGGGCTCCCGGACGATCCGCCCCCGGTAAAACCGGGCGAGGCCTGCGCCGTAGGCCACAGCCAGGCACAGCGCCAGCGAGATGCTGATCCCCAGGCGGATCCCCGTCCAGGCGGATACGCCCGGCGCAGCAGCCGCGGCGGTTCCGCCGGTCACGGACGCGGCCGGGAGCAGGCCGTAGACGCTCCACGGGGCGCTGAGGCGCACCGGGATCAGCAGCACCAGGGCCGC
>JAFRSI010000055.1 GCA_017427645.1 Oscillospiraceae bacterium
CACATGCTGGGGCTGAAGACCGACAACCTGCTGGAGCTGACCTACGCCGACCGCAAGCGGATCCACAACCTGAAGTACTACACCTGGGTGGAGCAGCAGGCCCGGGACGTGAAGGATCTGAACGCCCTGTGGTACGACACCCAGCACACCTGGGACGCCGTCCACGCCCAGGCCGCCGAGCTGGACGAGCTGATCAACGAATTCAACGAGGCCACCGGCCTGCTGAAGAAGCTGTAAATCGCCTTGATACGCCGGAAAACAGTCCGTCTGTCGGAGGCGGAGTATGGGGCCGGATGGTACTTTGTGACGATCTGCACCAAAGATCGCAGGCCGATTCTTGCGGATCTTCAACCTTCCGCAGGGGCGGACGACTCTGTCCGCCCCTGCGTCGTTTCGGCAGATGCCACGCTGTCCTTGACACGGGCCGGTGAGATCGTCAGGGAGTGTCTGGAACGGCTGAACAGCGATTCGGACGGAGTTTCTGTGGACAAATACGCGATCCTGCCCAATCACATCCATGCGATTCTCTGGCTGGCGGGCAGCGCGGATGAGGGACGAGTCCCTCCGGGCGGACAGAGTCGTCCGCCCCTACAGCGGGTGATCCAGCGATTCAAGTCCATCTCCGCGCGGCGCTGCTGGGATCTGGGATATACCACCATCTGGCAGCGGTCCTTTTACGATCACGTGATCCGGGGCGAAGAGGATTACCTGCGTATCTGGCGATACATCGACGAAACCCGGCCCGCTGGGCGGAGGACGAATACTATTCGGAATAGAGGGAGAACGACGCCATGAAAAACGTGAAATGCGCCCGCTGCGTGCGATGCGGCAGGGAATACGAGGCCCGGCCCGATCTGACCAACTGCGCCTGCGGCGGGATCCTGGATATCGTCTACGACTACGACTGCGTCAAGGCGGCGCTGACAAAGGAGAAGCTGGCGGCCCGGGCAGAGCGCACCATGTGGCGCTACCGGGAGCTGCTGCCCGTGGAGGAAAATACGCCGGACACCCCCCTGCGGGTGGGCTGGAGCCCCCTCTACGAGGAGCCCCGCCTGGCGGAGCTGCTGGGCATCAAGCGCCTGTGGGTCAAGGACGACGGGCAGAACCCCACGGCCTCCCTGAAGGACCGGGCCAGCGCCATGGCGGTGGCCAAGGCCTGGGAGGCGGGGGCAAAGACCATCGCCTGCTCCTCCACCGGCAACGCCGCCTCGTCCCTGGCGGGCAACGCCGCCGCCGCGGGGCTGAAAACCTACATCTTCGTGCCGGACCGGGCGCCAAAGGGCAAGGTGGCCCAGCTGATGATGTTCGGCGCCAACGTGATCTCCGTCAAGGGCAACTACGAGGAGACCTTCAAGATGTCCGCCGAGGCCATTGACAAATACGGCTGGTACAACCGCAACGCCGCCATCAACCCCTATCTCAGCGAGGGCAAGAAGACGGTGGCCCTGGAGATCGCCGAGCAGCTGGGCTGGGAGATGCCGGACTACCTGGCCATCTCCGTGGGCGACGGCTGCACCATCGCCGGGGTGTGGAAGGGCCTCAAGGACCTGTACGCCATCGGCTTTATCGACAGGCTGCCCCGCCTGATCTCCGCCCAGTCCACCGGCTGCTGTCCCATCAACCGGGCCATCCAGGAGGGGAAGGACTGGGAACCCATGGAGGAGAACACCATCGCCGACTCCATCTCCGTGGGCGTGCCCCGCAACGCCGACAAGGCGCTGATGGCCATTCGGGAGTCCAACGGCCTGGCGATCTGCGTCACCGATGAGGAGATCCTGGCCGCCGCCCGGCTCCTGGGCCGCACCTGCGGCGTCTTCGGCGAGCCCGCCGGCGTCACCGGCACGGCGGCGGTGAAGAAGGCCGTTGAGCTGGGCCTCATCGGCAGGGAGGACACCGTGGTGTCCGTGGTCACCGGCAACGGCCTCAAGGACGTGGCCAACGCCATCAAGGCCGCCGGCGAGCCTCTCCACATCGAGCCGGATCTGGAGCTGATGGTCCGGGGCTTTGCCGACCGCGGCGTCACCGTGGAATGACGCGGCTGCATGAAACACGAATAAGAGTCCCACCGAACAGGCCGCCGGGATCCCCGGCGGCCTGGCTTTATGTGCGGGCGCCATCCCGGGCCGCATCCCGATTTGTCATCCCGGGCCGCATCCCGATCCGCGGTCCCGATCTGTCCCCGGGTCACTTCGCGGGCGCCATCCCGAACCTTTTATTGATTTGTCATCCTGAGCCTTTCCTCTATTTGTCATCCTGAGCGAGCGGAGCGAGTCGAAGGATCCTGGCCGCCCCACCCCGCGGCAGGGCGAAGAAGGATCTTTCGACTTCGCTCGCTGACACTCTCTCCGCTCAAGAGGACAGGGGGGTGCAGGGGC
>JAFRSI010000056.1 GCA_017427645.1 Oscillospiraceae bacterium
ACGTACCAGTTCATGAGAGCTTCTGTTGCTCCTCGTCGGGATGTCCTTCCGTAACGGACTCAGAAGTAAACAGACGTTTTGCCATGATAATGATTCCTTCCTTTCTCATTCGTAGGGGGAGGCGTGAAAAACGCGCTCTGCCGACAGGGCAGAGCGCGATCATCGTTTGCTACCCTCATCTTTCGATTCGTTCGCCGGATTTGGCACCTTGCTTTCGCAGGTTGTCGTGGTTTCATTGGGCCGGTCCCTCAACCACTCTCGATAAGGTATGAAGTTGTCAGCAGGATTGACCTGCAATCAATTATTATAGCGCGATTACGGAATTTGTCAACCCCTATTCTGTAAAATGCACGTGGGTGAAAATGTGGTCCTGGCAGAAGCAGTGGTAGCCGGCGCACTTGCTGCAATAGCGGAACTGGAGGTCGGGGTAGTCCGTGTCGGTGCGGCCGCAGACGGCGCATTTGTGGCGGTAGCCCTTCTGCTGCTCCTGCTTGCGCACCGCCTGGCGGAAGTTCACCGCCTGGTGAGAAGTGCGCCGCTTCTGGATGCCGATGAGACGCTGTACCTCCGGCCAGACGAAGACCACGAAGTTCAGCAGGGCTACGATGGGCAGCACCACGCCGACCCAGTTGCCCTTGATGAGGGAGGAGACGGCCTCCAGAAGGAACAGGGCGCCGTCGAGAATAGCCAGCCACTTCATCTTCACGGGGATGATGAACATGAGCAGCACCTGCACGTCGGGGAAGAGCACGGCAAAGGCCAGGAACAGGGACAGATTCACGTAGGTGGCGCCGGCCACGTTCACGTCGTACAGCCCGGTGATGAGACAGGCCAGGATGGCGCCGATGACCGTCAGCAGGACGCCGGACAGATAGTACAGGGTAAAGCGGGCAGTGCCCCACTGGCGCTCCAGCGTGGAGCCGATCCAGTAGTAGAAGTACAGGGAAATGATCATCAGGAACGGACTGCTGGAGACGGGGATGAAGATGAAAGTGACGATACGCCAGATCTCGCCCCGCAGCAGACCGCGAAGCGTGAAGGTCAGAAAGGCCAGCGCGTTGGCGTCGTTGTTCCGGGTGAGCAGCGTGAGAAGATAGACGGCAACGTTGCCGATGACGATGTACAGCATCAGGTTGGGGATGCCGAACCGGGGATGGCGGGCGCAGAAGCGGTCCACCGCGTCGCGGATCTTGCTCAAGGACAGTTCCTCCTTGTAGAGTAGTCGTTTGCAGGTATGATACGCCCTCAGGCGTGGAAAATCATGTCTTTTCTATAAACTTTTCTTCCTTACGCGCTCCCACCCTGGCAAAGAAGGGGAAGGTGTGGGGCCAGATACAGCCAGCGAAGAGGATCATGAGGAAGTAGCGCACCGCGTCGGCGGCGACGCTGCCGCCGAACAGCTTCAGCAGCGGCTGCTTGAGCACCATGCGGAGACCGATGAGGATAGCCAGTCCCAGCAGCAGCTTCAGGATCTGCCCCGGGAGGGGAGCCTTGGTCTCGAAGTTCAGCACCCGCTTGTCGTAGAAATAGGAGATCAGCAGGCCTGCGGCGCAGCCGCACATGACGTAGGCGTTTTTGACGCCGTGGGCCAGATTCTCCGCGTCCGCGTCGGCGGGGAAGGGGCAGCACAGCACGAACGCCAGGTAGAGACCGGCACAGAGCACCAGCGCGCCCAGCACATAGGGAATGGAGCTGCGGAAGGCCACCTCATCCCGGAACAGGAACCAGAGACCGGCAGCCAGCGCGGCGGCAATGGCGAAGGCGACGCCCACGTCCAGCGGCGTGTGGACGCCCAGATACATCCGGGAGAAGGGGACCAGGATGGCCAGAATGATACACACCGCCCGCACCCAGCGGAAGCGCGTGGTGGCGCCGATGACGCCCATGGTGCCCACGATGTTCTGGGTGTGGCCGGAGGGGAAGGAGTAGCCCGTGGCGCCTGCCCGGGCGGACTCCACGATGGTGAAGCCGGGGTCCGCGACCCAGGGGCGGGGAATGCGGAACAGCAGCTTGAGCACCTGGTTGGCGGCGATGCCGAAAAAGCCCACGGCAAAGAGAAAGTAGCCCCGGCGCTTGTTGACGCACCAGAACAGCAGCACAGCCAGCGCCATGAAGCAGATCTCGTCGCCCAGGTAGGTGATGGCGGAGAAGAAGGCGTCCGCAATGGGGTGGCGGAGCCCCTCAAGGAAATAGAGGAATCCCATAGTGACCTCCCGGAAGCGTTTTCTCCATTATACACGGTCCGCCGGCGAAAGAAAAGAGAAAAACACGGAAGACGGTTGCATTTTCCGCGACAGCCTGCTATAATGACCTCGCTCATCGGAGGGCGCGCAATCGCTTTTGCGCCGCCGGATAAGATGTCGGGAGATCGCCCGGATCTTATCCGGTTTTTGTTTTGCATGGGAGGGAAGCAGGGATATGGAAAAGAGAAACAGCTTTACCACGGGTCCGATCCTGGGTCCGCTGATACGCTTTGCCCTGCCGGTGCTGATGGCCCTGTTTCTGCAGGCCCTGTACGGCGCCATCGATCTGTGGGTGGTGGGAAAATTCGCCGAGGCGGCGGACGTGTCCGGCGTTTCCACCGGCAGTCAGATCACCCAAACGGTGGCCATCGTGATCACAGGGCTGTCCATGGGGATCACCGTGCAGGTGGGGCAGAAGATCGGCGAGGGCCGCCCGGACGAGGCGGGCCGTGCCATCGGCAGCGGCATCACGCTGTTCCTGCTGCTGGCTCTGGCGGTGAGCGCCGTGATGGTGCCGGGCGCCGGGGCGATCGCCCGGCTGATGCAGGCGCCGGCCGAGGCACTGCGGGAGACCACCGCCTACGTGCGGCTGTGCTCCGCCGGCACCGTGTTCATCGTGGCTTACAACGTGTTGGGCAGCATCTTTCGCGGTATCGGCAATTCCCGGATCCCGCTGTACACGGTGGGCATCGCATCCATATTCAACGTGGCAGGCGACCTGCTTTTCGTTGCGGTCCTGCATATGGGCGCCGCCGGGGCCGCTATCGCCACGGTGATGGCCCAGGCGCTGAGCGTGCTGCTCTCCTGGCTGCTGATCCGGCGGCGGGAGCTGCCCTTCACGCTGACCCGCGCCGACCTGCGCATGAGGCGCCCCGTTGTGGAACGGATCCTGGGCCTGGGCATTCCCATCGCTCTCCAGGATCTGCTGGTCAGCATCTCCTTTCTGGTCATCATGGCCATCGTCAACACCCGGGGCGTCATCGCCTCGGCGGGCGTGGGGGTAGCGGAGAAGATCTGCGCCTTCATCATGCTGGTGCCCTCCGCCTTTGAGCAGGCCATGAGCGCCTTCGTGGCCCAGAACGTGGGGGCGGGGGAGCACCGCCGGGCCCGTCTGGCCCTGCGCGGCAGCGTCATCATGTCCGCCGCGATGGGCGCGGCCATGTTCTATCTGGCGTTTTTCCACGGCGATCTCCTGTCCCGGCTCTTTGCCCGGGATCCGCAGATCGTGGCGGCCGGCGCGGACTATCTGCGGGCCTACGGCATCGACTGCCTGCTGACCTGCTTCCTGTTCTGCTTCATCGGCTTTTACAACGGCTACGGCAAGACGGTGCTGGTGATGGTCCAGGGCATCGTGGGCGCCTTTGCCGTCCGCATCCCCATCGCTTATATCATGAGCCGCCGTGCGGCCTCGTCTCTGTTCCACATCGGTCTGGCCACCCCCAGCTCCACGATCGTGCAAATCGTGATCTGTCTAGCGGCCCTGGCGGTGCTGCGCAAGAAGCTGGGAGGGGAGAGGATAATGCACACCGGAAATACCCGGTGATACAACAAGCGCCCGGCCATATGCCGGGCGCTTGTTCAGCTCATGGGGTTTTACGGAAGTTGACGGAGAAGTTCTCCTTGATAAAGCTCTCCATGTAATCTGTTTCACCCTGTTCGGCGAGGTAGTCGAGATCAAAATCGTAAAAATCCAGGTAGGCGATCCGCATGGATTGCTCATTGACGGCAATCATCTGGATGGATTTCGGAAAGGAATTACATGATCTGTTCTCCGCCTGACTCTCATCAAGGGTCCTGAACGTCCAATTTCCGATCCTGAAAACCGGGGGAGGGGATAGGATCCAGCAGTGTTTTTCATCCGTGATCTGTTCCGTCAGAAAACGGTAAGATCGATCGATGCTTTTCAATTGTTCCTCGAAGGCTTCCTGCTCGTAGTCAGCGATCAGAACGGAGCCGTCTGATGAAAATATGCCGTCGATCCAATGGAGAGAGTAGGAATAATCCTTGTAATCACCGATTTTGTCCTCGCGGAAATACTGCGTAACAACACTGCCGGTGTTTATCGCCCGCTTCCCGTGAAGTGTGTGGGGGATGCCGTGGAAAAACCAATAGAAAATAAAACCGAGGACCAACACAAGCAGCACGAAAAATATGAAGAGCCGCGTGGCAAAATCCATTTTTGGCCGGTTTTGGTATGTGGGATCAGCTGGCGAGGTTCGACTTGCCATATTTGACGCCCCCTTAGCGGCATATTTTTAATGTAATATCGACAGCTCCTGCAAGTATTTAGCACCAATTTGCCCGGTATTGCAACAGGCAGGGAAAAACAGCGAGGAAAAGTTTATAAATTCCCCTCTTGACAAACGTCGACCCATTGTGTACAATTCAATTGTAAAACAATTGTACGCAATCAAATTTGACAAAATAAAACAGGAGGTACGAACATGAGCATTTATGATTTCAAGCTGATCGCCGGCGACGGCAGCGAGGTTTCCCTGGAGCAGTATCGCGGCAAGGTGCTGCTGATCGTCAACACCGCCACGGGCTGCGGCTTCACCCCCCACTACAAGCCCATTGAGGAGATGTATGAGGAGTTCCACGACAAGGGCTTCGAGGTCATCGACGTGCCCTGCAACCAGTTCAACGGCCAGACCCCCGGCACCGACGAGGAGATCCACCAGTTCTGCACCCTGAAGTACAACACCCAGTTCCCCCAGATGAAGAAGTCCGACGTCAACGGCCCCGACGCCCTGCCCCTGTTCACCTGGCTGAAGGAGCAGAAGGGCTTCGGCGGCTTCGGCCACGGCCCCATGGCTCTGGCCATGAGCGCCATGCTGAAGAAGATCGACAAGGACTACAAGACCAACCCCGACATCAAGTGGAACTTCACCAAGTTCGTGGTGGACCGCAGCGGCAACGTGGTGGAGCGATTTGAGCCCACCGCCAACATGGACAAGGTGCGCGCCTGCGTGGCCGCCCTGGTGGAGGAGTGAGATGGCACAGCTCTATGAGCAGCTGAAGCTGGAAAACCAGCTCTGCTTTCCTCTGTACGCCTGCGCCAAGGAGATCGTGCGGCGCTATCAGCCCAGTCTGGAGCCCCTGGACCTGACCTACACCCAGTATCTGGTGATGATGGCCCTGTGGCAGTATGAGGAACAGACGGTGAAGGAGCTGGGGCGGCGGCTGTGGCTGGACTCCGGCACCCTGACGCCGGTGCTGAAAAAGCTGGAGGCCAAGGGATACGTGTCCCGCCGCCGCAGCGCCATGGACGAGCGCAGCGTGGTGATCGCGGTGACGGAGCAGGGAAACGAGCTCTGTCACCGGGCGGCGCAGGTGCCCACGGAGGTCGGCGACTGCGTGAAGCTGAGCCCCGAAGAGGCCGCGCAGCTCCACACGCTGCTCTATCGGCTGCTGGCGGGAATGGAGGAGGAGAGTCATGGAACGCAGAAGTGAGATCGTCAGGGTCAGCGTGGTGGGCATTCTGGCCAACCTGGTGCTGGTGGCCTTCAAGGCCGCCGTGGGCCTGGTGTCCGGCTCCATCGCCGTGATCCTGGACGCGGTGAACAATCTGAGCGACGCGCTCTCCTCCGTCATCACCATCGTGGGGACGAAGCTGGCGGGCAAGGCGCCGGACAAGAAGCACCCCTACGGCTACGGGCGCATCGAGAATATCAGCTCCGTGACCATTGCGGTGATCGTTCTGCTGGCAGGCCTGGCGGCCTTCAAGGAGTCCGTGGAGAAGATCATCCACCCGGAGGCGGCCAGCTATACGGCGGTCTCGCTCATCGTTATCGGGGCGGCGGTGGTCGTCAAGCTGCTGCTGGGCCGGTACGTGAAGGGGAAGGGAGAGCAGCTCCACTCCGAGTCCCTGGTGGCCTCCGGCAGCGACGCCCTCTTTGACGCGGCCATCTCCGCAGCCACCCTGGTGGCCGCGGCGGTGAGCCTGATCTGGGGCCTCAGCATCGAGGGCTGGCTGGGCGCGGTGATCGCCGTGGTGATCGTCAAGTCCGGCGTGGAGATCCTGCTGGAGAGCCTCAGCGGTATCATCGGCCAGCGGATCGACAGCGACCTCTCCGCCCGATTGAAGGAGTATGTCGGCAGCTTTGATGGCGTGCGGGGGGCCTACGACCTGACCCTGCACCACTACGGGCCGGAGAAGATCATCGGCTCCGTCCACGTGGAGCTGCCCGATGAGATGACGGCCCGGCAGATCCACCACCTCACCCGGCGGATCTCCGAGGGCGTGTACCGGGAGTTCGGCATCATCCTGACGGTGGGGATCTACGCCTCCAACACGGGGACTGACGAGAGCAGCTTGATGCGGCAGGCGGCCCAGGAGATCGCGGCGGCCTATCCGGCTTTTCGCCAGCTCCACGCCTTTTACGTGGAGCGGGAGGAGAAGCGGGTCAGCTTCGATCTGGTGCTGGACTTCGGCTGCGACGCCGCGGGTATCCGGGACGCCGTTCTGGCGGAGCTCCGCCGCCGTTACCCCGACTACACATTTTCCGCCGTGCTGGATACGTATTTCAGCGACTGAATGAAACAGTGGAGCCCCGGCCGATCGGCCGGGGCTTTTCGCTGCAGAGGTTCGCTGCAGAGCAACAGCAGTCCGTTTTTCGGGACAATGACCGTGGTAGGATGTCCACAGAAACGTCCACAGAAAAGGAAAAAGGAGGACAAAACCATGGAAGCATTGACCTGGATCTTTACGCTCTGCGGCGCGGCCACCCTGGCCCGCGGACTGATGGCAATAATTGAGGTGCTGGATCGAGAATAATTTGACAGACTCCTGTCCGTCGGGTATAATAACTTGATAACATTCTTCCGACGGAGAGGAGAACACAGATGGATCTGTTTGAAAAATGCAAAAAACCGACCCTGGCCAAGGATCTGAAGGAAAAGGGTATCTACCCGTATTTCCACGCGCTGGAGTCCCGCCAGGACGTTGAAGTGATCATGGAGGGCAAGCGCCGCATCATGTTGGGCTCCAACAACTATCTGGGCTTGACCATCCATCCGGACGTGATCGAGGCGGGCATCAAGGCGCTGGAGCGCTACGGCACCGGCTGCTCGGGGTCCCGCTTTCTCAACGGCACGCTGGAGATGCACCTGGAGCTGGAGGACGAGCTGGCCAGATTCCTGCGCAAGGACGGGGTCATCACCTTCGGCACCGGATTCCAGTCCAACGTGGGCATCATCTCCGCCCTGGTGGACCGCCACGACTACATGATCTGCGACAAGGAGAACCACGCCAGCATCTACGCCGGCTGCCAGATGAGCTACGGCAAAATGCTCCGCTATGCCCACAGCGACATGGAGGGGCTGGAGCGGTGCCTGCAGAAGGTGCCGGAGGACCACGGCGCCCTGATCATCACCGACGGCGTGTTCTCCATGGGCGGCGATATCGCCAAGCTGCCGGAGATCTGCGCTCTGGCAAAGAAATACGGCGCCCGCGTCATGGTGGACGACGCCCACGGCCTGGGCGTGCTGGGCGAGGGCGGCCGCGGCACGGCCAGCTATTTCGGCCTGGAGGATCAGGTGGACGTGTACATGGGCACCTTCTCCAAGTCCCTGGCCTCGCTGGGCGGCTATATGGCGGCCAGCGCCGAGGTGGTGGAGTATGTGCGCCATGCCTCCCGGCCCTTCATCTTTTCCGCGTCTATCCCGCCGGCCAACTGCGCCACGGCCCTGGCGGCCCTGCGGCATCTGGAGGCCCATCCCGAGCTGCCGGAGCGGCTGAAGGAGCTGAGCATGTACGCCCGCAAGGGCATGACGGAGCGGGGCTTGACCATCCGGGAGAGCGCTCTGCACGCCCCCACGCCCATCGTGCCCATCTACACCTACGACACCTATCGGACCCTGGACGTGTCCGCCAAGATCTACGATCGGGGCGTGTATGTGAATCCCACGCTGCCTCCCGCCACCCCGGAGGGGGAGGCCCTGCTGCGCACCAGCTACATGGCCACCCACACCGAGGCGCTGCTGGACGAGGCCATGGATATCATTGCGGACGTGATGGTGAACGAGCATGAGTAAGATCGCTGTTGTCACCGGAGGCACCTCCGGCATCGGAAAGCAGACGGCTCTGGCCCTGAAGAGCGACGGCTATACCGTCTATGAGCTCAGCCGCCGCCCCGAGGGGGTGGAGGGCCTGCACCATATCCCCACCGACATCACCAAGGAGGAGATGGTGAACGCCGCCATTTCCCAGGTAATGGAGCGGGAGGGGCGGATCGATGTGCTGGTGAACAACGCCGGCTTCGGCATCTCCGGCGCCATCGAGTTCACGCCCACGTCGGAGGCCAAGCGGCTCTTTGACGCCAATTTCTTCGGCATGGTGAATCTGAACCGGGCGGTGATCCCCATCATGCGGGCCCAGAAGAGCGGGCGCATCGTGAACCTCAGCAGCGTGGCCGCGCCCATCCCCATCCCGTTCCAGGCGTACTACTCCGCCACCAAGGCTGCGGTGAACGCCTACACCATGGCTCTGGCCAACGAGCTGCGGCCCTTCGGCGTCACGGTCTGCGCGGTGCAGCCCGGCGACATCAAGACCGGCTTTACCGCCGCGCGGGAAAAGGTCATCGAGGGCGACGACGTGTACCAGGGACGGATCAGCCGCAGCGTGGGCCGCATGGAGCACGACGAGCAGACGGGTATGGACCCGGCAATTGCCGGACGCTTCATTGCCAACGTGGCACAGAAGGGAAAAGTGAAACCGCTTTACACCATTGGGTTCAGTTATCAGCTGTTCACCTTCCTGGTGCGCATCCTGCCCGGCAGGCTGCTGAACTGGATGATCGGACTTTTATACGCCAAATAAGAGAAAAAGAAACCGCCCCGGGCTTGTCCCGGGGCGGAGTTTATAACGCTGTTTTTCATTTATGGCCGGGGGATGGCAGGGGGACATACGGTGTCTGCCAGGGCCATGGCCTGTTCTTCAACGGTGAGAGGCTGCGCCTCCGCCTCCACGGCCTGCTGTTCGTCCGTCTCTTTCGGCTTGGTGAAGCGCCGCACCAGCTTTCGGGTGGAGAGGCAGGCGGCGGCGATCATCAGTGCGCCGCCCAGCAGACGCAGCAGCTGGCCGATGGGGGGATAATCCTTCCAGAATACGCTCAGCAGCGTGTCCGCCGCGCCGAGCACAGCCATGCCCACCAGCACGATCAGCACGTTGCGGGGCCGCAGGAGCTTTTTCCAGGGGACGTTGGGGAAAATGGCCTTGGCCGTCAGGGCAAAGACCAGCACGGCGGCCACAGCGGCCAGTATCCAGGCGAGGATCTTGCCGCCCAGGGGCGTCATGGCGGCCTGCCCCAGCAGGGAGAGACCGGTGGTGATGCCCCAGCCGACGCACCACAGGGGAAGCCCCACCAGGGCGCGGACGGCGAAGGGCTGCGCCTGGACCCAGCGCCGCACGGCGGGAAACCGCTGCCGGCGCTCCTCGTCGCCGCTGCTGCCGTTATCGCCGTCGTCAGAAGCGGCGGCCGAGGCAGTGTGGAGCGATACGGTCTCCACCACGGGGGTGGGGGAGCCGTCGTTCCCGCCGTTGTCGGGATTCAACAGGTCCGAGGGGGAGTCAAAGGCGCCGCCCACCAGTACGCTGGCAGACGTGGCGGCAGCCACCATTCCCACGGCGGCTTTCTTCTTCCACTTTTTCTTACGATCCTGATCCATCCGGACACGACCTCCTCTCCGCTGGATTCGCCCCCATTCTCTCACAGTTTGTCCGCCTTTGCAAGAGAAAACCGAAAGATGGGCGCTATTATCCGAAAAAAAGCCGGGCCGGGAAAATAAGAATTGCACTTTCGGGGAAAACTTGGTATAACTGTAGTATCAACTTATACGCAGATGAAAGGAGACACGTATACTATGGAACTGAAGGGCAGCAAGACCGAACAGAACCTGCGCGACGCCTTTGCCGGCGAGACCCAGGCCCGCAGCAAATACGACTATTTCGCCTCCGTGGCGAAGAAGGAGGGCTACGAGCAGATCGCAGCCATTTTCCAGGCCACCGCCAACAACGAGAAGGAGCACGCCAAGCTGTGGTTCAAGGCTCTGAAGGGAATCGGGACCACCACGGAGAATCTGGCTGCCGCCGCTGCCGGTGAGAACTACGAGTGGACGGATATGTACGACCGCTTCGCCAAGGAGGCCGACGAAGAGGGCTTCCATCAACTGGCCGAGCAGTTCCGGGGCGTGGCCGCCATCGAGCGGTCCCACGAGGAGCGCTATCGCGCCCTGCTGAAGAACATCGAGATGCAGAAGGTGTTCGAAAAGAGCGAGGAGACCATGTGGGAGTGCCGCAACTGCGGCCATCTGGTGATGGGCAAGAAGGCCCCGGACGTGTGCCCGGTGTGCAACCATCCCCAGAGCTATTTCGAGGTCAGAAAAGAGAACTATTGATCTTCAGGATCGAGGATGGTGCGGAGAGCTTCGGCTCTCCGCTTCCCGTAAGGAGGGATACATATGCTGTCTGCCGCAGAAGTGGCGAAGAAATACGTGGATATCGGAAAGGGAAAGGCGGAGCTGCCTGCCGGGCGGGCGTTCTGTCTGGCTGTGCTGGCCGGCGCCTTCATCGCTCTGGCCGGTGTGGGCTCCACAGTGGGCGGCGCGCTGACCAACAAGGTGGTGGGCGCTGCCATCTTCCCGGCGGGACTGGCCATGGTCGTCGTGGCGGGCAGCGAGCTCTTCACCGGGAACTGCCTGCTGGTGATCCCGTTGCTGGAAAGGAAAATTACCTTACAGCGTATGCTGTGCAGCTGGTTGATCGTCTATCTGGGCAACCTGGTGGGCGGTGTGCTGGTGGCGGCGGTTACGTCGCTGGCCGGCACCTTTGACGCCATCAGCGATACGGTGGCCGCCACGGCGGCGGCCAAGACGGCCCTGCCCTTCGGGGCGGCGCTGCTGCGGGGCATCCTGTGCAATTTCCTGGTGTGCATCGCCGTGTGGATGGCGCTGGCGGCCCAGACGGTGGGCGGCAAGATCGCCGGGGTGTTTTTCCCGGTCTTCCTGTTCGTGCTGTGCGGTTTTGAGCACTCCGTGGCCAATATGTTCTACATCCCAGCGGGCTTCTTCGTCCGGGCGCGCTGTGGCGCAGAGGCGGATATCACCCTGTACGGCATGTGGGTCCGCAATCTGCTGCCGGTGACGCTGGGCAATATCATCGGCGGCGGCGCGGTTGGCGCTGCCTATCGGACCGTGTATTTGAGGAAAAAATGAGCAGTATCGAAGAGATCCGGGCGTTTGTGCCCGGCTGTGAGCAGGAGGAGCGGGACAGGGAGGCCATGCTGGCCTTTCTGGAGGCCCACGACGACGCCTTTGACCGCTCCAACGCCGTGGCCCATATGACCGCCTCCGCCTGGGTCATCAGCCCGGACGGGACGAAGGTGGTCATGTGCTGGCACAATATCTACAACAGCTGGTCCTGGACCGGCGGCCACGCCGACGGGCAGCGGGACCTGCTGGCGGTGGCCATGCGAGAGGTGGAGGAGGAGACGGGACTCCGCACCCGTCCTGCCAGGGAGGGGATCTTTTCCCTGGAGAATCTGACGGTGGACGGGCATTGGAAAAAGGGCGCCTACGTCTCCAGCCACATTCACATGAACGTGACGTATCTCCTGCAGGCGCAGGAGGAAAAACTGCGGCCCAAGGCGGACGAAAACCGGGCGGTGGCCTGGATGACGCCGGAGGAGGCGCTGGCGGCCTCCACGGAGCCGTGGATGGTGGAGCACGTATACCGCAAGCTGGCGGCGCGGGCAAAGCCGTATATGAAATGAAACGAACAGAGGCGCCGCAAATGCGGCGCCTCTGTTCGTTTTTCTCTTATTTCAGACTGTAGGCGGCGCGGTAGAAGCGGTCGTTTCCGATGGCAAACCGCTTCTCCGTGATCTGACGGGCCAGCCGGGAGGCGGTCAGGAATTCCTTGCCGACCCGCACCAGGTATTGGCTCCCGCCATTCTCCACCAGGTAGCAGCCGTCCGTGTTGTTCACCTGGTCCACCACCTCAAAGAGGCCGAAGAGGGGCATGACGGTCCACTCCAGCAGATGCTCCACGCCGGAGAACTTCTTCTTCCGGAACAGGGGGAAGATGGCGTCCGCGTCCGGGTAGGCGGCCAGGACGGCGGCATCCTGCTTGGAGCGGCAGGGAGGGGAGACCTGATAGGAATCCAGATCCACCGCCACCTTCGTGGTCTGGAGGCTGAAGGGCTCGTCGTCGCTGAGCAGGGAGTCGATGCTCACGTCCAGCAGGCGGGAGACGGCCTTGATGTTCTCGATGTCCGGCAGCCCCTTGTCCGTCTCCCACTTGGCAACGGCGCTGCGGGAGACGCTGATTTGCTCCGCCAGCTGCTCCTGGGAGTGGCCGGCCTCGATCCGCGCATTTCTGAGTTTTTCACCGAATGTCATGGAAATGACCTCCTTTGTCTTGGTAAGGTCATGGTAACGCAGGGGCGGTTTGCGGACAAGAGCGGCGCTGTGACAGAGTCGTTACGCTCCGTGACAGTCGGCGATCAGGTCCCGTACCACGGCACCGGCCATCATCAGTCCGGCCACGGAGGGGACCCAGGATACGCTGGCGGGTACGCTGCGGCGGCCGGGAGGCGGGGCCTCCAGCTGCAGCGTGGGCTGCGCCTCCTCGGGGCTGAACACCACCTTCAGGTGGGAAATGCCCCTGGCGCGCAGTTCCTTGCGCATGACACGGGCCAGAGGGCAGCCGAAGGTCCTGGAGATATCGGCGATCTGCAGCGCCGAGGGGTCCAGCTTGTTGCCGGTGCCCAGGGCAGAGAGAATGGGGATGTCCCGCGCCTTGGCCTGCTGGATGAGGTCCAGCTTGCAGGAGACCAGGTCGATGGCGTCCACGATATAGTCATAGGGCTCCCGGAAGAAGTCGTCCCGGTGGGCGGCGTCGTAGGTGGCCCGGACGGGCTGGACCAGGATGGCCGAGTTGACGTCCCGGCAGCGCTCTGCCGCCACCTCCGCCTTGGGCCGCCCCACGGTGGAGTGGAGGGCGAAGAGCTGGCGGTTGATGTTGCTGGGGCTGATTACGTCCTGGTCCACCAGGGTCAGGCGGCCCACGCCGGCCCGGGCCAGGGCCTCCACGGCGAAGCTGCCCACGCCGCCCAGACCGAAGACGGCCACGTGGCAGCGGCTCAGGCGCTCCACCGCCTCCGGCCCCAGGAGCATGGCTGTGCGGAGAAACTGTTCGTTCATCGTGTGTCTCCTTGTGAAAAGAGGCCGGCGCTGGCCGGCCTCTCAGCGTGCCGGCACTTTGCCGACGCGCTGAGAGGCAAATCCAGAAACAACGGAGGTCGTTTCTGGATTTGCATGGATCTCGCGTGAAGGGGGACTACCATCCCCCTTCACGATCCCCCATGCGAGCGGTCGACGATCTGCCAATGACCCCTTAGTCTATAGTCGAAGAGGCCGGCGCTGGCCGGCCTCTTTTGATGTGTGCGGTGATGCTTTAGCCTACAAATTTCATACCGAAGCCCTGCTTGACGTCCAGGTCCTTGATCAGGCTCTGGCCCCACTCGCTGTACTCCGTGCTCCGCAGAGCGTTCTCCGCGGTCAGCTTCCAGTAGGGCACGTCCCAGCCGGAGAAATACATGGCGTGGGCGCCGTAACTGGTTTCCACCACGCCGGTATCGCCTACCTGGCGGTTCTCGTCGAAGATCCAGTTGTTGAAGGCGGCGACCATTTCGCCCTTGGTGACCTGGGAATAGAGGCCGCCGTTGGTGTTGGAGCCGGGATCCTCAGAGACCTCGTTGGCCATGGCGGCAAAGGAGTCCTCGGTGGCGTCGCCGGCCTTCCACTTGATCAGAGCCTCCTCGGCCTTCTGCTTGGCAGCGGCCTGGGCCTTCTCCAGATCGGCCTCATAGGTGTCGGATTCGCTGTCCAGCCCGGTGGTGTCGGTCTGGAACAGGATGTGGCGGATGTTCACCGTCTTGTAGTCGTTGATGTGGCGGCTGTGGAACAGGACCAGGTAGGTGCTGGGATCGCTCTCGACGATGGACACGTCGCCCTCGACGCGGTCGGCGTTGAAGATCCACTCGCCCACGGCGGAGGTGCTGTAAGTGCCCTCGCCCTGAACGGTGTAGGTGGCGATCTCGTAGCTCTTGGCGATCTCCTCCAGGCTCTCCCCGGCGTTGAGACGATCCAGAGCCTCGGCGGCGGCAGTGTGAGCGGCCTCCTTGGCGGCGGCCTTCTCCTCATCGGTGGCGTCTACGGTGTTGCCGTCGGCGTCCTTGGTGGTGGGAGCGGTGCCGTTGAAGTAGATGTACTCATAGCTGGCTACATCCAGCTCGTTCTGGTGCTCCTGATAGTAGGCCTCGATCTGCTCGTCGGTGTAGGACAGGGATTCCTCGTAGTCGCTGTCGTACTGGGAGGCCATGATGGAGTCCTTCAGCATCCTGGTGAAGATGCCCTGGGTCACGTTCTTACCGTAGATGGCCTTGAGATATGTGCTCACGGAGACGCCGGCGCTGGAGGCGGTGGACTTGACGGAGGCGATGGTGTCGTCCATCTGCTTCTGCATTTCCTCGGTAAAGGTGTAGCCCTTCTCCTTGGCCAGGTTGTTCAGTTTGGTGACCGTGGCCAGGGACTTGATGGCGTAGTCCTTCAGATAGGCGTCCCAGGTGACGTCATCGCCGGTGATGTCCGGCAGGAACATCTTGGCCGTGTCGCTGACCTTGGTGTTCATGTCCATGCCGGAGCTGATGCCCAGATAGCTGGCGTACTGGTTCTGCAGCAGGCTGTTGAAGCGGCCGTGATAGTAGTAGTCCACTTCCGCGGCGCTGTACTTCACGCCGTCCACCGTGGCGGCGGTGGCGCTGCGCTGGATCACGTTGGAGTTCCAGATCAGCACCACGGCGGCCACCAGCACAAAGATGATGGCGATCAGGGCGTACAGCCGGTTGGCGCGGCGCTGTTTTAGGCGCTCCTCCTCCTGGCGGACCTTCTTGGGATCAGGGGTGCCGCTGGCGGCCATCTCCTGACGAAGCTTCTTTTCTCTTGATGCGCTCATGTTGTCAATCCTCTCAAAACGGGGGAAACAAACCCCCTTTATAAAGTTGCCAAATTATTATACAAGATAGCGGTCAAATTAGCAAGAGGAAATTTTGCCCCTGCGCTTTACCGCAGGACGGCGCCCAGCTCACGGCGCAGAGCCTCCAGGATCGCCGCCACGTCGGCGTCGGCGTCTTCGGCGGTCAGGGAGCGGTCGTCGCTGCGCAGGGTCAGGTTGAAGGCCACGGATTTCTTGCCGGGGGCGATGCCGGGGCCGCGATAGATATCGAACAGGGAGGCCTCCTTCAGCAGGCCCCGGGCGCTGCGGCGGATGCAGTCGGACAGGGCGCCCACTGTGACGGATTCGTCGCAGACCACGGCGATGTCGCGCATCACGGCGGGGAAGCGGGGCAGGGGAACGTAGGTGGGCTCACTGCCCCGGGCGGCCATCAGCGCGGCCAGGGAGAGCTCGGCGCAGTACAGCTCCGTGTCCACGCCGTAGCCGCGGGCCACCAGCGGGTGGATCTGGCCAAAGGTGCCGATCAGAGCGTTGCCCGCGTAGACCCTGGCGCAGCGGCCGGGGTGGTAGCTGGGGTTCTCCCGCTCCGCCTCAAAGCGGACGTCCCCGGCGCGGACAGCGGAGAGGACGGCCTCCACGACACCCTTCAGGGAGAAGAAGTCCAGTCCCTCGCCGTAGGCGCCCAGCGTCAGATACTTCTGCTCGTCAGCCAGACCGTCGGGGCCACCGGGGAGATAGATCTTGCCCAGCTCGTAGAGCCGCGCGGCCTTGTTGCGGTAGTTGTAGTTCCGGGTCAGGATCTCCAGCATGGAGGGCAGGGTGGTGGTGCGCATGATGGAGGTGCCCTCGCCCAGAGGATTCAGGATCGTGAAGCTCCGGCGGCGGGGATCCTCCGGCTGCCAGCGGATCTTGTCATAGTAGGTGGGGGAGATGAAGGAATAGGTGATGATCTCGTCATAGCCCACGCTGCGGCAGACGGCGCCCAACTGGCGCTCCAGCTGCTGCTCGGGGGAGAAGCCGCCCCGGGTGGTCTCGCCGCGCATCAGGGTGCAGGGGATGTTGTTGTAGCCGTGGAAGCGGGCCACCTCCTCGGCCAGATCCGCCATCAGGCGCACGTCGCCGCGCCAGGAGGGGACGGTGACCGTTCCGTTTTCCACGGTGAAATCCAGCTTCCGCAGGATGCGGACCATCTCGTCAACGGACACGTCGGTGCCCAGCAGAGCGTTGATCTTGTCCGGCTCCAGGGGCAGAACGGCGGGCTGGGGCACGAAGTTCAGCACGTCGATGACGCCGTCCACCACTTCGCCGGCATCCAGCAGCTCCACCAGCTCGCAGGCGCGATTGACGGCGGGCAGGGTGTTCATGGGGTCCAGGCCCTTTTCAAACTTGGCGGAGGCCTCCGTCCGCATGCCCAGGGCCAGAGCGCCCTTGCGGATGCAGGTGCCGTCGAAGTTGGCGGATTCAAAGACGACATCCACGGTGTCCGCCGCGATCTCGCTGTTCTCGCCGCCCATGATGCCCGCCAGGCCCACGGCGCGGGTCTCATCGGCGATGACCAGGTGGTTGGCGTTCAGCTTGCGGACGATGCCGTCCAGGGTGGTCAGCTCCTCGCCCTCCCTGGCCCGGCGGACGATGATCCGGCCGCCCTTGACGTAGCGGTAGTCGAAGGCGTGCATGGGCTGGCCGTATTCGATCATCACGTAGTTGGTGATGTCCACGATGTTGTTGATGGGGCGCACGCCCATGGCCCGCAGGCGCTGACGCATCCAAAGGGGAGAGGGGCCGATCTTTACGTTGCGCACCATGCGGGCGGTGTATCGGGGCACCAGATCGGCGTCAGGGGTCTCCACATCCAGCAGGTCGGTCAGCACGCCGTCGGCGCCGCCCTTGACCACCGGCTCATGGAGGCGCAGAGGCTTGCCGAAGGTGGCGGCGGCCTCGCGGGCCAGACCGATGATGCTCAGGCAGTCGGGACGGTTGGGGGTGATCTCAAACTCCACCACGTGGTCGTCGGCGCCGATGACGGGGCGGATATCGTCGCCGGGGACGCAGTTCTCACGCAGGATGAAGATGCCGTCGGGGATGCAGTGGGGGAATTCCCGCTGCTCGGCGCGGAGATCTGCCAGGGTGCAGATGGTGCTGGTCCCGGTATGGAAGGCCACCAGGTCGCCCTTGTGGAGATTGTCGCAGGGGGTCTTTACCGTGACCGTATCGCTGCCGGTATCCAGAGTCACGGCGGTTTCATCGACGACCCGGGCGCAGAGCACCGGTCCGTAGATCTTGCTGCCGGGCTGGATGTCGGCGCTGATGGAGGGCTTGGCGGGGTCGATGGGGTGGTAGTCGTTCAGCAGAGCGGCGGGGGTAATGGCGGCGTAGGGAAAATCCCGCTGGTCCAGGCCCAGCTCGCTGAGACCGCAGAGCATACCGTCGGACAGCACGCCGCGGAGCTTGCCGCGCTGGATGTGCTTGCCCCCGGGCAGGGTGGAGTCATGCAGGGCCACAGGCACCAGATCGCCCACATGGACGTTCCAGGCGCCGGTGACGATCTGTACGGGCTCTGCCCGGGCCGCGTCGATCTGGCAGACCCACATGTGGTCGGAGTCGGGGTGGCGCTCCAGGGAGAGCACGCGGCCCACCACCACGTTCCGGATCTCCTCGCCCAGATAGCGATAGGTTTCCACCTTGGATCCGGTGAGGGTCAGGGCCTCGGAAAACGCTTTATCATCGATCTCGTCGGGGGATACCCCGTCGACGAATTCATTCAACCATTTACGGCTCAAATCCATTGTCAGATACCCCCTTTAGAATTGCTCGAGGAACCGCACGTCGTTCTCGAAGATCAGGCGCAGATCGTCGATCTTGAAGCGGCGCATGGCGGTGCGCTCCAGGCCGAAGCCGAAGGCCCAGCCGGACCACACCTCCGGGTCGATGCCGGCCATCTCCAGCACGTGGGGATGGATCATGCCGGCGCCCAGCAGCTCGATCCAGCCCTCGCCCTTGCAGGTGGGACAGCCCTTGCCGCCGCACTTGTGGCACTGGACGTCCAGCTCGCAGCTGGGCTCGGTGAAGGGGAAGTGGTGGGGGCGGAAGCGGGTCTGGGTGCCCTTGCCGTAGAGCTCCTCCACCACGGCGTTGAGGGTGCCCTTCAGGTCGGCCATGGTGACATTTTTGTCGATGACCATGCCCTCCACCTGGTGGAACATGGGGCTGTGGGTGGCGTCCACCTCGTCCTTGCGGTAGACACGGCCGGGGGCGATCATGCGGATGGGAAGAGGCAGAGTGTCCATGGCCCGGACCTGCATGGGGCTGGTCTGGGAGCGGAGCATCACGCTGCTGTCCTCTTTGAAATAGAAGGTGTCGGACCAGTCCCGGGAGGGATGGCCCTCGCCGGCGTTGAGACGGTCGAAATTCAGCTCCGCCAGCTCCACCTCCGGCCCGTCCAGCACGGTGAAGCCCATGCCCACGAAGATATCCTTGATCTCGTCCAGGGCGATATACATGGGATGCTTGTGGCCCAGGACCACCTTTTCGCCGGGAACGGTCACGTCCACGGCCTCATTGGCCAGCTTCCGCTCCAGGGCGGCGGCCTCCAGCTTGATCCGGGTCTCGTCGATGGCCTTCTCCATGGCGGCGCGGACCTCGTTGGCCAGCTGGCCCATGGCGGGGCGCTCCTCCGGGCTCAGCTTGCCCATCTGCCTGAGCATGGCGGTCAGCTCGCCCTTTTTGCCCAGAAAGCGGATCCGGGCATTCTCCAGATCCTCCATGCCGACCGCCTGGGAAATGGCGTCCAAAGCGGCGGCGCGGAGCTGCTCCAGTTGCTGCTTCATTGTGTAACACTCCTTTGTTGGGAATCGTTTTGACAGGGAGGCAACAAAAAAGAGCCTGCCATCCCCGCAGTGCAGGGACGAAAGGCTCACCTTCCGCGGTACCACCCGGCTTCACCGCCCGGGGCGGTGCGCTCACACGGCCCGTAACGTGGGCTGAGACGTCCGCGCATTTCCTCGCGGCTGCTCCCGGGCGAACGCCGCGTCCCTCCCCGCGCCGGCTTTCAGCCACTGACCGGCGCTCTCTGACAGGCGGGTGTGTCGCAGTACTTCCCGTTCCTCGCATTTGACATCATACCCTACATTTATAGCACAGTTCCCGCTGCATTGCAAGAGTGATTTTTTCCTCGCAGCAGGTTGACAGAGGTGGTATACTATACTTCGGTCCTATATTCTTTCTGTGGGGAAAGGAGCGGTCTGTATGGAACTGTCCGGCGGTCGGGTTTTGAATTCCCTGCCGGTCCGGGATCCCCTGGGACATAAAGGGGATTTCGGGAAGGTCTACTGCCTGTGCGGCAGCGTGGGCTTTACCGGCGCGGCGGTGTTTGCCAGCCGGGCGGCTGTGCGGATGGGCAGCGGTCTGGTCTATATCGGCGTACCTGAAGGGGCCTGGACGGTAGTCGCCGCCAAGTCCGACGAGGCCATGGCTTTTCCCCTGCCGGATACGGGGGAGGGGAAGCTGGCACTGGCCGCGGAGCGGGCGGTGCGATCCGCCGCCGCGCCCTGTGACGCGGTGCTGATGGGCTGCGGTCTGGGCCGCAGCGCCGAGACGGACGAGCTGACCCGCCGCCTGCTGGACCTGGAGAAGCCGCTGGTGCTGGACGCCGACGGCATAAACGCCCTGGCGGGGCATATAGATGCACTGGAGCGCCGGCGGGATCAGATCACGGTGCTGACGCCCCACGAGGGGGAGTTTGCCCGGATCGGTGATCTGAGCGCCGGGCGGGAGGATTCCGCCGCGGCGTTTGCCGCCCGGCACGGCGTCTATCTGATCCTGAAGGGGCACCGGACGGTGATCGCCGCGCCGGACGGACGGCTGGCGGTGAATCCCACCGGAAACAGCGGCATGGCCAAGGGCGGCAGCGGCGACGTGCTCTCGGGCATGGTGCTGTCGCTGCTGGGGCAGGGCATGGAGACCTTTGCCGCCTGCTGCGCCGCCGTCTATCTCCACGGCCTGGCCGGGGATCTGGCCGCGGCGGAGAAGACGGAGCGGGCCATGACGCCCACGGATCTGCTGGAGACGATCCCGGCGGCGCTGAAGGAGCTGGAGCGGCGTTATCCGCGCCGCATATAGAGACAGGGAAATGGAAAGCCTCCGGACGGGAGGTATGATGAAGAGAAAATGGATACCGCTGCTCTGCCTGCTTCTGCTGCTGAGCGGCTGCGGAAAAGCGGAGAGGAGTCAACTGGTGCAGGAGCGGTATGCCGCTGTGACCTCTGCGGAGATGACGGCGGAGATCACCTGCCATCTGCCGGCGGAGAGCCGGACGTTTCAGATCCATTGCGACTACCGGCGGGACGGCCGGTCGGAGATCACGGTGCTCGAACCGGAGGAGCTCAGCGGGCTGAAGGCCGTCGTGTCAGAGGAGGACCTGTCCCTGTCCTATGACGGACTGGTGCTGCCGGCGGGTACGCAGGCCTCCGTTTCGGCGGCCAACTGCCTGCCCTGGCTGATGCGAGCCGCCGCCGGCGGCTACGTGCTGGAGGAGGGACGGGAGAGCCTGGAGGAGACGCCCTGCCTGCGCGCGGCCTTTGATACCACCGGGGACGACGGACAGAAGGTGCTGTGCACGATCTGGTTTGATGAGAGCACCCTGACGCCGGTTTACGGGGAGCTTTCCCGGGAGGGAGAGCTGATCCTGACCGTACGGATGATACAGTTTTCTGCCGAGCTGGAGGAGCCGGCAGCATAAGAAGAAAGGAACGAGTCATATGGAGTCTGCACTGAAGAGGACATGGGCGGAGATCGACCTGGACGCCCTGGAGCACAATTATCGCACGCTGCGCGCCCACGTGGGGCCGCAGGTCAAATTTCTGGGCGTGGTCAAGGCGGATTCCTACGGCCACGGCTGCATCGAGGTCTCCCACCTGCTGCAGGAGCTGGGGGCGGATTACCTGGCTGTCAGCAGCGTGGACGAGGCTGCAGAGCTGCGCGGCCACGGCATCACCATGCCCATTCTGATCCTGGGCTACACGCCTGCCTATGAGGTGGAGACGCTGATCGAGCTGCACGTGACGCAGGCGGTCACCTCGCCGGAGAGCGCCCGGGCCTACAGTGCCGCGGCGGTGCGCTGCGGCGCTGTGCTGAAGGTACATATCAAGGCGGACACCGGCATGTCCCGTGTGGGCTTCCTCTGCCAGGGAGACCACTTTGCGCAGGCGGTATCGGACATCACCGAGACCTGCATGCTGCCCGGCCTGGAGGTGGAGGGGATCTTTACCCACTTCGCCGTGTCCGACGAACCGGATCCGGAGAGCGTGGCCTACACCCAGGGGCAGCTGGACCTGTTCCGCCGCACCATTGCGGCTGTGGAGCAGCGGTGGGGGCGCCGTTTTGCCCTGCGCCACTGCGCCAACACCGGCGCCACGGCCAACTGGCCCGGCGCATGGATGGACATGATCCGGCCGGGACTGCTGCTGTACGGCTGCGGCGACCTGGCGGCTCCGCTGGGCCTGAAGCCGGTGATGCGCTTGAAAACCAACATCGGTATCGTCAAGACCTACGATCCCGGCACCACCGTCAGCTACGGGCGCATCTTCCGGGCGGAGCGGACCACCCGCATGGGCGTGGTGCCCATCGGGTACGCCGACGGCCTGTTCCGCATCCTGTCCAACCGCTGCACCATGATGACGGCGGAGGGACCGGCCCCCCAGAGAGGCCGGATCTGCATGGATATGTGTATGATCGATCTGACGGATCTGCCCGGCATCGGCGCCGGGGACGAGGTGGAGGTGTTCGGCGAGCACATCAGCGTCAACGACGTGGCGGCGCTGGCCGGGACCATCCCCTACGAGATCACCTGCGCCGTCAGCAAGCGCGTGCCCCGGGTCTACCTGCGGGGCGGCCGTGAAATCAGGCGGGAGCTGCTGTTGCGCCCCTGACCGCAGCGGCATAGGATAGATCGGGGCGGATACACGAGGACGAATTTCATCCGGACGTATAAATTCCGCGGCTGCGTGGGAGAATGAAAGTGACCCGTGGAGCACGAGACACGGCGCGGGTACTTCTTGGCGGCGGAGTGTGAACTTTGTGGATGCGATAGTCAAGCGCGGCGATATCTTTTATGCCGATCTGAGCCCCGTGGTCGGCAGCGAGCAGGGGGGCGTGCGCCCGGTGCTGATCGTGCAGAACGACACCGGAAACCGCCACTCTCCCACGGTGATCGCGGCGGCCATTACCTCCCAGTTGGGGAAGGCAAAGCTGCCCACCCACATCGAGGTGGCTGCCGCCAGCAGCGGTCTGCCCAAGGATTCGGTGATCCTGCTGGAGCAGGTGCGGACCCTGGATAAGCGGCGGCTGCGGGAGCGGATGGGCCGGGCGGACCGCAGCGTGATGGAGCAGGTGGATGAGGCCATCGCGGTGAGCTTCGGGCTGTCCCGCAGCAACCTGGCATAAGAGCATATCGGAGAAGACAGGACCGGGCGGCGCTTCAGAGGATGCGCCGCCCGGTTTTTCCGTGCATACGGGCGCCGGGTCCGGCATATGGATGAGAGAAGGAGGGGAGGGGACCCGCATATGGATTGCCCGCTGTATCTTGCCCGGCGGCAGATCGGCCGGATCTGCATTACGGAGGATGAAAAGGAGATATGCTTTACGGTGCATGGCGCGGCGCCGGCGAGCTGGTATCGGATCTGCCTCCGGGGAGATCGGGGCGAGCTGCTGCTGGGCGTGTGGGACGGCGGCGTGCTGCGCCGCCGCTTTTCCCGCAGGCTGGCCGCATCCGCCGGATGCATTCGCTGCGCCGTGGCCTGTCCCGTGGGACGGGACGAGGGCTGGCAGAGGGTGGAGGAGGATACCTTTTGCCGTTGGCCGGCGCGGGACGGACTGTGGCGGCGGCGCGGGAGTCGGCTGCGGCAGTTGGCGCTGCCCTTTCCGCCGGACGGGCCCTTTCCGCTGCCGGAGCTGTTCTGCCTGGCCTTTATCTGCTCGGTGGCGGGGGAGCAGCGGGCGGTTTTTACCTTTGATGAGAGGGATCGGCCGGTGCTCCCGCCGGAAATTTGATTTTTTTGTCGATTGGGGCTACCATATCTTGCGGTGATGTGATATACTCAATACAAACTGGTGGCCTATACACAGAAAGTGGAGGAAGTGCCATATGAAATGCCCGTTTTGCGGATATAAAGAGAGCAAGGTGGTGGATTCGCGGCCTGCCGACGAGGGCAGCAGCATTCGCCGCCGTAGGGAATGCCTGAAGTGCGAGAACCGCTTCACCACCTACGAGACGGTGGAGAGCCTGCCCATGGTGGTTATCAAGAAGGACGGCAGCCGCCAGAGCTTCGACCGCAGCAAGGTTCTGCGGGGCATCCAGCGGTCCTGCGAGAAGCGCCCGGTTTCCGCCATGGATATGGAGCGCATGACTTCCGAGATCGAGCAGGAGCTGCAGAATTCTCTGGAGCGGGAGGTCAGCACGGAGACCATCGGCGAAAAGGTCATGGAGAAGCTGAAAACCGCCGACGAGGTGGCCTACGTCCGCTTCGCCTCCGTCTACCGCCAGTTCAAGGACATCAACACCTTTATGAGCGAGCTGAACAAGCTGCTGCAGGAGAAGTAAAGCTTAGCTGCCTTACATGATATTCCCCAGACTGAGCCGTTCGCCCTCGGCTGTCTGTTCCAGAAGACCCCGCAGCTCGGCCAGGGCACGGCGCATATGCGCGGTCTGGCGGAGGGTACACATCAGACGGGCCTGATCCAGCAGCGACGCTGCCTGATCGGGCATATCGTGGGAGAGGACCACGTGCAGCCAGAGGCTGCAGCGGTCCAGCTCTGTCTGCAGCTCCGCCAGGAGTTCGTCCGCCTGGTCCCAGGCGGAGCGAACGGCGGCGGCGTCAGAGGCCTCGACCAGCTCCAGCCAATCTGCGCAGCGGCGGTCAATGGCGGCGCTGTTGACCAGAGAGAGGGCCAGCAGGGCCGCCAGGACGATGCAGGGGATACGCACGTATTTCATGTGTTGTCCTCCTTGGGCAGGCAGATCACGGCGCCGGAGGAGTCCACGGAGAGGAGAAAGATCTCCGAGGGATCCGCCGCCCGGCTGTTTTGCAGCTGTTTTTTCAGCCAGGCGTCGTCCAGACCGCAGCGGCGCAGCTGATCCTCCAGGACCCGTCCGTCGTTGATGACGACGGTGGGCAGGTCTGCGTCGTCCTCCACGGACAAGCCCAACTGCTCCGGCGTGGCGGGCTGATACTGGGAGTAGAGCAGGACGGACAGCTTTCCGCTGGTTTCCAGCACGGCGTGGCGGACGGTGCGCGGGTCGGTGATCCCCTGGCTCCGCAGCTCCTCCAGCAGCTCGTCCAGCGTCAAGCGGTTGTGCCGCATGGCGCTCTGCAGGATCTGTCCCTCGCTGATGATCAGGGCCGGTTCCCCGCACATGAGCCGCCGCAGGCGGACACTGCGCAGGCTGCCGTAGCTGAGCAGAGTGGACAGGGACAGCAGCGTTACGATGGGAATGACGCCGTTGATCAGCGGGATGGCAAAATCCTGCATGGGCACGGAGGACAGGTCGCTGAGCAGCATGGCCAGCACCAGCTCGATGGGCTCCAGCTCGCCGATCTGCCGCTTGCCGGTCAGCCGCAGGCCGACAATCAGCAGCAGATAGAGAATCACGGTACGGAACAGTGCGGTAATCATTTCAATTCCCCCTCCGCCGTAGTATGTGTGGCGCAGCGGGAATTATCACGTCGGTATTCTGTGCGTGAGCACAGGGAACAATAGATCGCAGAAAGGGAAAGGAGGACAACAGGGACCGACCTGTCAGAAGCGCCAGCGCCCGCCCATCGGACGGGACGACGAGGAGGAGAGAGGATCGAAGCTTTCGGCGGAAGCTCTCCCGTGACGCTCCGGGCGCGTGATGCAGCCGGTAAATATGCGGGTGACCGCAAAACAGAGAGGCTGCAGCCGGAGATCAGACAAATATCTGCGAATTTGTCCTTTTGATCTACGATATTTTGTCTCACATCAGGAGGAACGTATTATGTGTGGAATCGTGGGATTCGTGGGCAGCCAGCAGGCGGCCCCCATCCTGTTGGACGGACTGCGCCGTCTGGAATACCGGGGTTACGACTCCTCGGGCATCGCCGTTTGCGGCGATGGGGAGCTGCGGGTGAAAAAGGTCCGCGGCCGGCTGGACGTGCTCAGCAAGATGACCCATGAGGGCGCGGATCTGCCCGGCACTCTGGGCATCGGCCATACCCGCTGGGCTACCCACGGCGAGCCCAACGACATCAATGCCCACCCCCATCTGAGCCGCAGCGGCCGGATCGCGGTGGTGCACAACGGCATCATCGAGAACTATCTGGAGTTGAAGGAACAACTGTTGAAAAAGGGTTATACCTTCCGCTCCGAGACGGACACGGAGGTGGTGGCCCAGCTGCTGGACTACTACTATGAGCAGTGCAGCGACTTCTTTGAGGCGATCATGTGCATGCTCAACGCCGTGGACGGCGCCTACGCACTGGGCATCATCTGCGCCGACTATCCCGATCGGATGTACGCCGCCCGGAAGGACGCCCCGCTGCTGCTGGGCTATGGGAAAGACGGCAACTATATCGCCTCGGACGTGACGGCTCTGATCCGCTACACCCGCGACATCGCCTATATGGACGACGGGGAGCTGGCCATCATCGGCCGGAACGGCATCCGCATCTACGACCGGCAGATGCGTCCGGTGGAGAAGGAGCACCACCACGTGGATTGGGAGATCGACGCGGCGGAGAAGGGCGGCTACGCCCACTTCATGCTCAAGGAGATCATGGAGCAGCCCCGGGCCATCCGGGAGACCACGAACACCCGTATCCACAGCGGCCGGGTGGTGCTCAGCGACCTGACCATGACGCCGGAGCAGATCCGCAGCATCGGCAAGATCTATATCGTGGCCTGCGGCTCCAGCTACCACGTGGGCATGGTGGGCAAGTACAACCTGGAGCGGATGCTGCGGCGCAGCGTGGAGGTCTGCCTGGCCTCCGAATTCTGTTACTGCGATCCCATCGTGGGCGAGGGGGACCTGGTCATTATCATCAGCCAGTCCGGAGAGACCCACGACACCCTGGCTGCCCTGCGGGAGGCCAAGAAGCGGGGGGCCCGGATCCTGTCCATCGTCAACGTGGTGGGCTCGTCCATTGCCCGGGAGAGCGACGACGTGCTCTACACCTGGGCCGGGCCGGAAATCGCCGTGGCCACCACCAAGGCCTACAGCACCCAGATGGCCCTGCTGAATCTGTTGGGCCTGTATTTCGGAGATATCCTGGGCACGGTGGACTACGAGACCTATACCGATATGATCCGGGGCATCCAGGCCCTGCCGGAGCAGATGGAGGAGGTCCTGCTGCGCCGGGAGGAGATCCACGAGCTGGCCCGGGAGTGCGCCCACCACGAGGACGTGTTCTTTATCGGCCGCAATCTGGACTACGCCCTGACGCTGGAGGGCAGCCTGAAGCTCAAGGAGATCAGCTATATCCACTCCGAGGCCTATGCCTCCGGCGAGCTGAAGCACGGCACCATCTCTCTGATCGAGGACGGGACTCTGGTCGTCGCGGTGAGCCTGTATGATCCGCTGTTCGAAAAGGCCATGAGCAATATGGTGGAGGTGCAGAGCCGGGGCGCCCGGGTCCTGGCCCTGACCACGGAGCGCCGCGCAGCGGCCATGGCCGAGCGGGCCCCCATGGTGCTGTCCGTGCCGGAGACGGAGCCCATGCTCCAGCCCCAGCTGGGCGTGGTGCCCCTGCAGCTTCTGGCGTACTATATCGCCCTGGAGCGGGGCTGCGACATCGACAAGCCCCGGAACCTGGCCAAGAGCGTCACGGTGGAGTAAGAGAATAAGACGACAAGAGAACGGCGCCGCGGCTGCGGCGCCGTTCTCCTTTGCACAGCAGGGCTGCAGATGCAGGCTGCACAAACCATCAGTTGCTGTCAGTTGTCGTAAAGACGAACCCTCCGTCCAGGACCTCGATGCTGACCGGGATGCCGTACTTGTCGCTGAGCGCGGTCGCCAGTTCCCTCGTGTCGATGCCTTGGCCCGCCGCGATCTCGATCACAGCGGTGTTTGCCGTTTCGGACACGTAGTACGCCCACCAGCGGCAGCCGTTGTCGTCCAGCTCCTGCCGTATCGCCTCCAGACCGTCCTGCAACTGCCGATAGGAGTACTCCGCTTTTTGGAACGTCAGGCTGTCGGCATACTCGCCGACCCAAGCCCGGTACCTGGCGAGAGTATTCTCGTCCGTGTCGGTGAGCAGGAGGACCAGGCGGTCCCCGTCGATATAC
>JAFRSI010000057.1 GCA_017427645.1 Oscillospiraceae bacterium
ATGGTGTGGCTCAGGATAGCCTTGCTGGTGAGGCTCTCGCAGTGGAGGCTGTCCATCATGGACACGTGGGTGCTGAGATAGCCGCTCCAGCACATGCACATGGCGGTGAACACCGCCACGTCCCCGGCGCCGGCCGCTCCCTGCTCCACCAGCTGCTTGGCCACGCCGATGGCGGCGCCGGCGGCGCCCAGGGCGGTGATGGGCACGCCCACGGCCTCCGGGGAGGAGAAGCCGAACAGGGGCTTGAGGATGAAGCTGAGCTTATCGGCCAGGAAGGGCAGCAGGTGGATGCCCTCGTAGGCCGCGCCGGTATAGACGCCCTCGGCGCCGGGGCCGTTGGTCAGCATCATCACCAGGGTGCAGATGATCAGCACGCCGGGGATGATGCTCAGGCCCATCTTCACGCCGGAGGCGCCGCCCTCCAGGATGGCGTCCAGCAGGCGGCTGCCCACGCTGCCGGGGCGCACCGGGCGCATGTTTTTCTCGATGCCCTCCCGGTCCTCCGCCGCGCCGTCCATCTCCTGCTCCGTGCCGTAGATCTTTTTGGTGAAGCGCAGCATCAGCCGGGTGCTGACGATGCTGCCCACCACGGCGCCCAGCAGGCCCACCAGCACCGCCAGGCCGTAGCCCTGCCCCGTCTTGGTGGACAGACCCAGCATGTAGGTGCACACGATCATGCCCATGCCGAAGGAGGTGCCCAGGTTGGTCAGGGCCGGGAACTGATATTTCTTGAAGAAGCTGCGGAAATACTTGTCGTCCGCCAGGGTCAGGATCACCGGGTTATCCGACAGAAAAGTGGTGACGATGCCCAGGGAGGCCGCGCCCGGCAGGCCGTACACCGGCTGCATCAGGGGCCGCAGCAGGCGGTTGGTCAGGGACACCACGCCAAACTCCGACAGCAGGGCCGACACCGCGCCCATCAGCACGCAGACGGCCATCAGATACCACACCGTGTCCGTCAGCAGCTTGTAGGCGGTGTTCATCAGCGTGTTCATGGCGTTGACCATGCCCATCTTCCAGGCGAACACGCCGAAAAAGGCCACAAAGATCGCAATGAAGACGAAGGCCTCCGCCCCGATCTCCTTCTTCTGAGCCGGACGTACCTTCGCCGGTTTCGTCTGAACGGTCTCGTTTTCCATGTTCCTGTCTCTCCTCCCAGCGCTTGTGCGGACGCCGCCGGGGCGTCCACGGAGAGCATAGCACGATTGGGGGAAAAAAGCAACGAAAAACGGATCATTTTTGTCTCTTTTTGTCGCTCCGCCCCACGAAAAAAGCCCGGCCTGACGCCGGGCTTTTCAAGCTTTTCAAAAAGTTTGAAAAGCAACTTATTTCACGTGAAGGGGGACTCCCATCTCCTTCACAATCCCCCATGCGTGTCGCTGCCTTTCCGCAAATCACCTTTGTCTGCAGTCTGAAGCCCGGCCTGACGCCGGGCTTCTTCGTTCTTATTCGTGTCAGCTCTCCATTATCAGGCGGATGATCTCCTTGTCCGTCTGCTCCATGCCCAGCCGGGCTAGGCGGCCCACGCTGGCGATGGTGTTCTCCACGCCCTTCTTCACGATGCCGTCGCCGCCGAAGAACTGGTTGCCGTCCTCGTACATGGCCAGGCCCAGCAGGCCCGCGTCCACGGCGGCGGCGATCTTGGCGGCGCAGCTGGCCTTGGCGCCGTCGCAGACGATGCCGGAGTCCACCGCCACGGTGTTGACCACCGTGTGGGCGATCATATGGAACCGCCCGCCCCGCAGCCAGGCGATGCCCGTGGCCGCGCCGCAGCCGGCGCTGACGGCGCCGCAGTAGGCGGACAGGCGGCCGATGCCGGTTTTCAGATGGGTGGTCACCAGGTTGGACACGGCCAGGGCCCGCAGCAGCTCCTCGTGACTGGCCCCGATCTCCCGGGCGTAGACGATCACCGGCACGCTGGCGGTGATGCCCTGGTTGCCGCTGCCGGAGTTGATGACCACCGGCAGCTCGCAGCCGTTCATCCGGGCGTCGCTGGCAGCGGCGGCCCAGGCCCGCATCTTGTAGTTGATGTCGTTCTCCCGGCCCCGCAGCACCGTCTTGCCGATGTTGGCGCCGTAGCTGTTCCGCAGGCCCTCCCGGGCAATGGCCATGTTGTAGTCGATCTGGCGCTCCAGCACCTCCCGCACGTCCTCCACGTCCAGGCACTCGGCAAACTGCACGATGCCCTCCACGGTGAGACAGCCGCGGTCCGTCAGGCCGTCGTCCTGCTGCTCCGAGATCTCCCGCTCCAGCAGCACGGCGTCGTTGCGCCTGACGCAGACCACGTTGGTGTGGTAGTCCACGATGCGGACGAAAGCGGAGTCTCCGCCCCGGAGGGCGGTGATCATGATGTCAAAGATGTGGCCCGTGTCGGCGTGGCGCACCTCGATGGGGGTCTCCTTCAGAAAGACGCCCATGGCGGCGATCTGCTCCTCCGTCACCCGGGAGAGGACCTCCAGCTCCGCGTCGGCGTCGCCGGCCACGGCGCCCGCCGCCGCTGCCGCGGGGATCCCCCGCAGGCCGCCGGTGTGGGGCACTACCACGCTCTTGACGTTCTTGATGATGTTGCCGCTGACCTCCACCACCAGCCGCTCCGGCACAGCGCCGAGAGTGGCCCGGGCCTTGGCGGCGGCGTAGGCGATGGCGATGGGCTCGGTGCAGCCCATGGCGGGCCGCAGTTCCTCCTTCAGGATCTGGATATACTGCTGATAACAGGCGTCGTGTCTGTCCATGGCGGTCCCCTCCTATGTCGCTGTTTCTTTACGTCTTTGCCAGGTATTCGATGGCGCTGTGGGCCGCCACGTTGCCCTCCCCGGCGGCCTTCACGTACTGATAGGGCCGGCCGGTGCAGTCCCCGGCGGCAAAAACGCCGGGCAGATTGGTGGCCGCGCTGCGGTCCACCGCAATGTGGCCCTGCTCCGTGGCAAGGCCCGGCAGCAGCGTGGCCAGGGACACGCTCTCCCGCAGGCAGAACACGCCGTCCACCGCCGCGGTCCCGCCGCTCTTCAGCGTCAGGGAGGCCAGGCGGCCGTTCTCCGCGTTCATCTTCACGGGGCGGTCCGCCAGGATCTCCACGTTCTCACCGAACGCACTGTGGTCTTTGTAGAGCGGGAAGTAATAGACCTTGGCCGCCAGACCCGCCAGGAACGCCACCTCGTGCTCAAACCGTTTGGCGGTGCAGATCACGGCCACAGTCTTGTTCCGGTACAGGAAGCCGTCGCAGGTGGCGCAGTAGCTGACGCCCTTCCCCACCAGCTCCGCCTCTCCCGGCAGCAGGCCCACGTTGGCCACGCCGGTGGCGAAAATCACCGTGCGGGCCTCGTAAAAGTCGCTGCCGGCGGTCAGCGCGTAGTGATCGCCGAATTTGACGACGGAGGTGACCATCCGGTCCTCGATGGCGATGTCCAGCTCCTCACACTGGCGGCGGAACGCGTCGTTCATCTCCGCGCCGGTGACCATGGGCAGGCCGGGATAGTTGGCAATGCGCTCCGCCCTGTCCACCTTGTCGCTGAATGCTCTGCTGCCGATCCAGATGAAGCTCTTGTCGTTGGCCCTCAGGGTCAGCGCGGCGGACACGCCGGCGGGGCCGGTGCCGATGATGGCGGTATCGTAGATCATAGGATGCTCCTCCTTGCCGTATGGCGTTATAGTGTGATGGTCTCGTATTTTTTCAGCGCGCGGCAGGGGATGCCCAGCCGCTTCTCCGCCGCTGTCACAAAGCCCGCCGTGTCGATGGCGCCGGACATGGGCGGGAACGCGTCGTCGTAGTGGTCCAGCAGAATCCCCCGGGGCGCCAGGCGCTCCACCAGGGGCATGGCGTACTCCGTCAGATCGCTGCGCCCCTGGAAGGGCAGGATCAGCCAGTCCGCTCCGGTGGGATACGCCGTGTCCGCGTCCAGGCCCAGGCTGCCCATGATCTGCAGGCGCAGCGTCCCGCAGGTGATCTCATAGAACAGGATCTCCCCGTTCTCGTCGTAGGCCTTGTTCAGCCGCAGCAGGCGGGCCAGCCGGGCCGGATGGGCCAGGGCCCGCCGGGACAGGAGGGTACGCCGCACCAGCGGCAGATCGAATTTGCAGTGCCGCCCCTGGTACGCCTCGATATGGAAGGGCCCCAGGTCGAGCCGCTCCCCCGGCGCGATCTGCCGCAGACGCTCCCGGGGCAGGCCGTGATCGGCCATGGTCCGGCAGGGCGTGGCCGTGGCAAAAACAGGGCAGGTCTTTTCCCGGTACAGCGCCGGGATGAATTGGATGTGGTCGAAGTGTCCGTGGGTCACCAGCACGTGGCCGGCCTCCTGAAACCGTCTCCGGTCTTCCGCCGGTACGGCGCGGTCAACGGGCTCCTCCAGCGGCAGACCGGGAAAGGGGTCCACCGCCAGGGTCGTCTCATCCTGGCGCAGCAGCAGCGCCGCCGTGCCCATCCAGGTCAGCTGCATTTTTCATTCTCCTCCTCTTCCAGTATGCGATAAGCCACCTTGCCCACCAGAGTGCGGGGCAGCTCCGGCCGGAATTCGATCTCCCGGGGCAGGGCGTAGGCCGCCACGTGCTCCCGGAGTTGGGCCATGATGGCCTGCCGGGTCTCCTCCGTGGGCTCCACGCCGTCAGCCGGCACCACGAAGGCCTTGATCTTCTGCATCCGGCGGGGATCCTTCACGCCGATGACGCAGCTGTAGGCCGCCTGGGGACAGGCGTCGATGGCGTTTTCGATCTGAGAGGGGTAGACGTTGTAGCCGTTGGTGATGATCATGCGCTTGAGCCGCTGGTGGAAATAGACGTACCCGTCGGCGTCCATATGGCCCAGATCGCCGGTATAGAGCCACACGTTGCCGTCGGCCAGGGTGCGCAGGGTGCGCCCGGTCTCCTCCGGGTCGTTGAGATAGCCCAGCATCACCGTGGG
>JAFRSI010000058.1 GCA_017427645.1 Oscillospiraceae bacterium
CAGGCGGGCCGGTCGTACATGTACATGGACACCTTTACGTCCTTGGCGTACTTGCGGCAGGCGGGCAGGTCCTCGATCTCCTTCAGGCAGGACTGATACGTCTCGCCGGCGGTCATGCGCCGGTCCACGGAGATGGCGCAGCTGTCCGCCACGGCGCAGCGGGAGGGGGAGGTGTAGAAGATCTGGCTGGTGGTGCAGGTGCCCCGGCCCAGGAACCGGGCGTCCTCCCAGTGGTCGGGATTGTACCTGGGATCCAGCATCTTCACCAGGCCCTTGATCTCCACGGTGTCGTCGGCGGGATTCTCGTTGAGATCCCGGACGTTCTCGATGATCTCGGCCATCTTGTGGATGGCGTTGTCGCCCCGCTCCGGGGCGGAGCCGTGGCAGGAGACGCCGTGGACGTCCACCCGGATCTCCATGCGGCCCCGGTGGCCCCGGTAGATGCCGCCGTCGGTGGGCTCGGTGGAGATGACGAATTCGATCTTGCTGCGGGCGTCCTCCGGTCCGTCGAAATACTCGTTGACGATGGACTGCCAGCACATGCCGTCGCAGTCCTCCTCCTGGACGGAGCCCACCACCATGATCCGGAAGCCCTCGGGGATCAGCCCCAGGTCCTTCATGATCTTTCCGCCGTAGGCGGCGGCGGCCATGCCGCCCTCCTGATCCGAGCCGCCCCGGCCATAGATGACGGTGTCGGTCTCGTAGCCCTGGTAGGGATCGGCCTCCCAGTTGTCCCGGTTGCCCACGCCCACCGTGTCCACGTGGGAGTCGATGGCGATGATCCTGTCGCCCCGGCCCAGCCAGCCGATGACGTTGCCCAGCTTGTCGATCTCCACCTTGTCGTATCCCAGGTCCTCCAGCTCCCGGGCGATGCGGCGCACCACGCCCTCCTCCTCGCAGGACTCCGAGGGGATGGCGATCATGTCCCGCAGGAAGCGGCTCATGGCCTCCCGATACCCGGCGGCCGCCTGCTTGATGGCTTCAAAATCCATTTGAATACCCTCCGTTCCGTATTTGAGATTCTCGCTGTGTGAGAAAAAATGCGCTCTCTGCCTCTATCATATCATAAGAAGAGGGGAAGTCAAATAAAAAATCTTGCAGCCTTAAAAATATTTAGGAAAATGATTGATTTATCGGGGAAATGTGATATGATAAAAACAAGGAAGTATGGAAACCCGGGGATAAAGGGGGAGATCTATGGAAACCAGGAAGCTGGAGCTGCTCAAGCAGCTGGCGGACGGGATCGCTGCGCAGTTCGGCAGCAAGTGCGAGGTGGTGATCCACGACGTAAATGCGATGGACCGCTCCATCGTGTACATCGTCAACGGCCACGTGTCCGGCCGCAAGGTGGGAGACGGCGGTTCCCGGGTGGTCATCGAGCAGGCGATCCAGGCCGACGCCCAGCCCCGGGACGAGCTGTGCTATCTGACCCGCACCCCGGAAGGCAAGATCCTGAAATCATCCTCCATCTACATCCGCAACAGCCGGGGCGTCGTGACGGGCGTCTTCTCCATCAACTACGACGTGACGCATCTGATCATGCTCCGCAGCGCCGTGGACGAGGCCCTGGACATGGGCGGAAGCAGGCAGCGGGAGCCGGAGAGGATCATCAACGTCAACGACGTGCTGGACGAGCTCATCGAGCAGTCCGTGGCCCTGGTGGGCAAGCCGGTGGCCATGATGAACAAGGAGGACAAGATCAAGGCCATCCAGTTCCTGAACCAGAGCGGCGCCTTCCTGGTAACCAAATCCGGCGACAAGGTCGCCAAATACTTCGGCATTTCCAAGTACACGCTGTATGCATATATTGACGCCAACAAAAGGCAGGAGGAAAAATAATATGGGTAAAATCGATCTGACGATCCACAGGACCGGGCTGGAGCACAACATTGAGAAGGCGCGGGAGAACAACGTGATCATCCCCACCTTTGCCCAGATGGAGAACCCGGAGCTGGTGCCGGAGAAGATCAAGGAGAAGCTGAGCCATACGGGCCTCTGGGACGTGGATCCGGTGAACCTGTTCCGCGTCACCTGGAAGAACGAGGCCAAGGAGAGCGGCGGTCTGTTCCAGCCGGTCCCCAATTACGTGGAGATCCCCAGCGCGCTCTCCGGCGTGCCCTGCCGCATCATCGCCATGGCGGGCAAGTGGTTCCCCACGGGCTGCCACAAGGTGGGCGCCTCCTTCGGCTGCCTGGTGCCCCGCCTGGTCACCGGCCAGTTTGACGCCACCTATCACCACGCCGTGTGGCCCTCCACCGGCAACTACTGCCGCGGCGGCGCCTTCAACTCCAAGCTGCTGGCGGTGGACAGCGTGGCTATCCTGCCCGCCGAGATGAGCAAGGAACGCTTCGACTGGCTCAGCAAGATCGCCGGCCAGGTCATCGCCACCCCGGGCTGCGAGTCCAACGTGAAGGAGATCTTCGACAAGACCTGGGAGCTGCGCCGGGATCCGACCATGATGATCTTCAACCAGTTCGAGGAGATGGGCAATCCCCTGTGGCACTACAACGTCACCGGCAACGCCCTGGCCGACCTGTTCGAGGCGGTGAAAAAGCCCGGCCAGCGCCTCTCCGGCGCCTGCTTCACCTCCGGCTCCGCCGGCACCATGAGCGCCGGCGATCTGCTGAAGGAGAAATATCCCCATCTGAAGCTGGCCGTGGGCGAGGCCCTGCAGTGCCCCACCATCCTGAACAACGGCTTCGGCGGTCACCGGATCGAGGGCATCGGCGACAAGCACATCCCCTGGATCCACAACGTGAAGAACACCGACATGGCCATCGCCATCGACGACGAGGACAGCCAGCGCCTGCTGCGCCTGTTCAACTGCCGGGCCGGCAGGGACTATATGAAGAACGAGCTGGGGCTGGACGAGGAGCTGGTGGAGAAGATGAGCTGGCTGGGCATCTCCGGCATCGCCAACGTGCTGTGCTGCATCAAGATGGCCAAGTACTACGAGTTCACCGCCGACGACGTGGTCTGCACCGTGCTGACGGACTCCGCCGCCATGTACCAGTCCCGCATCACCGAGCTCAACGAGATGTACGGCGCCTACGACGACAAGGCCGCCGCCGTGGACCACAGCCTCCACATGCTGGGGCTGAAGACCGACAACCTGCTGGAGCTGACCTACGCCGACCGCAAGCGGATCCACAACCTGAAGTACTACACCTGGGTGGAGCAGCAGGCCCGGGACGTGAAGGATCTGAACGCCCTGTGGTACGACACC
>JAFRSI010000059.1 GCA_017427645.1 Oscillospiraceae bacterium
CGCCTCGGCGGTGGTATCCTCAAAGCTGGTGTCCGTAACGTCGGTGGCAAGGGACTTCCAGGAGCCGGAGCCCGAGACCTGCCGGGCCACCGCGTAGCGGGCGGCGTAGGCCGCTGCGGGCCAGGAGACGGTGATCTTCCCGGCGGAAGCCGTGGCCGTAACGGAGGCGATGTCCCCTGGCTTCGCCGCCAGAGCAGTGACATAGGCGCTGTCCGCCGCCCCGCCGGAGCCCTGGTCGTTGTAGGCCCGCACCCGGTAGCGGTAGCTCTTCCCCGCCTCGGCGGTGGTATCCTCAAAGCTGGTGTCCGTAACGTCGGTGGCAAGAGACTTCCAGGAGCCGGAGCCCAAGACCTGCCGGGCCACCGCGTAGCGGGCGGCGTACTCCGCTGCGGGCCAGGAGACGGTGATCTTCCCGGCGGAAGCCGCAGCCGTGACGGAGACGATGTCCCCGGGCTTGGAGGCCGGGACCGTCACATACTCGCTGTTGGCGGCTGCGCCGCTGCCCTGGGCGTTGTAGGCCCGGACCCGGTAACGGTAGGTTTTTCCCGCTTCCACGTCGTCGTCCTCGTAAAGGTTCTCGGTAACGTCATTATCCAGTACCGTCCAGCCGGAGGCACCCGAGACCTGCCGGGCCACCACATATCGGGCGGCATACTCGGCCTCGGGCCAGGTGACGGTGATCAGTTCCGGCTCTGCTGTGGCCGTGACGGAAACGATGTCCCCGGGCTTGGAGGCCGCGAAGGTCACACTCTCGCTTAAGGTGTAGTCGCCGTAGCCGTGGGAATTTCTGCCCTCCACCAGGTAGATGTAGCTCTGCCCCGCCTCCACGGTGCTGTCCTCGAAGCTGGTGCCGGTGACGTCGCTGCTCAGGATCACCCAGGGGGAACCGGCGACCTGCCGGGCCACCATGTAGCAGTCGGCATTCTCTGCCGCGGACCAGGTGACGATGATCTTTCCGTCGGAGACCTGGGCGCTGACGGAACTGATGGCTCCGGGCAGCTGGAGCGGGATCGTCACATAGTCGCTTTCGGCGGGGGCGGCGGCGCCCTGGTCGTTGCAGGCCCAGACCCGGTAGGCGTAGGCGTATCCCGGCTCTGCGCCGCTGTCCACATAGCTGTTGGCGGTGACGTTCTCCGCCAGGGTCTCCCAGGGGCAGCCGTACTCATGCCGGGCCACCTTGTAGAAGGCGGCATTGGCCGCCGCGGGCCAGGTGAGGGTGATCGCCTCGCCGGAGACCTGGGCGCTGAGGGAAGTCACGGAGGCGGGGACGCCGGTCAGATCCGGCGAGCCCGTGATCACCAGATCGACCCCGTCACCGGATCCGTAGGACGACACCGTAAACTCGTAGGTCTTGCCCGCTTCAAAGACAAAGTTGTCCCCACGCGGGGCCGCGCTGCCGCTCGACCCCGCGATCCACACCCTGTCGCCGGGGGTCGGATTGGTGATGCAGTAGTCATAGGTCCCCGCCGGGATCTGGATGCTCACGCTGTTGTTGATCACGATGTTCTGCGTTGTAAGGCTTCCGTCCGCGTTTTCCGGGATCTTATACTCGAACTCGTCATAGAGCCCGGCGGGAGCGTCACTGCCGTAGTCGCTCAGGCCCCCGATTTCCGGGATCAGGATGCCGTAGGCCGTGGCGTCCGCGTCCAGGAGCAGCTGATAGCCGCTTCCGTCTCCCCAGACGTTATCGGAGGTGAGGATCACCGTGGCGCTGGGTCTTTCCGCCAGGACCACGACGGCAACGTCCTCTGTCGCGGTCATGCCCTTGGCGTCGGTGACCGTAACGGTGAAGGGGAAGCTCCCCGTCTCGGTGGGTGTGCCGCTGAGGATGTTGAAGGCGTTGTCATATTCCAGCCAGTCCGGAAGGCCCGAGAACGAGAAGGTGTAGGGATAGGCGCCCGTACCGCTCACGACCCCGATACGGGCGAAGTAGTGTTCCTCCACACTGGCGATGAGGGAGAAGGGCTCGATTACCGGATAACGGAGGGTGTCAGACTCGACCTTCACATACTTGTACGCAGAGCCGGAGCCCCCCAGGGCAGCCGTACCGTTCCACGGCGCCGCGCCTTCCGCCGCGGCGGCTGCGTTCACCGTGACGTAGGGATCGGCATACTCCGTAAGGATGGGCGTCAGGGCACAGGCGCGGGTATTGCCGCTGAACTCGACGGTGCCGCTGCGGAGGGCCACGGGCCCGCCGTAAATTCCGAAGCTGCTTCCCGCTTCTCCCCCCGTGCTGCTCAGGGAGCCGCCGTTCATGGCAAAGCCCTCCTCCGCATAGACGCCGGTACTCAGGTCGGCGGCGTCCCCGCCCCGGATCCGGACGATCCCGCCTTCCATGGTGATGTTGTCCGCCCGGAGGCCGAAGCTGCTCCCGTCGCTGTTTCCGGGAAAGACATACAAGGAGCCGTTTCCGCGGATGGTCAGGTCGGCGCCGTCCACAAAGACGCCGCTGACGTTTTCCCGGTCATTGCCGTTCACGGCGCTCAGCTGGTCCAGCTCCAGGGTCAGATCCATCCCGTCGCTGTAAATGCCCGCGGAGTTCTCGACGCCGCTGCCGGGGAAAAAAGCGAACTGGATGGAGGCATTGGTCAGGGTCAGTTTGTTGGGCTCGTCTCCCAATGCCGGCGTGAACACGGCCTGGTGCACGGTGTAGTTGTCCTCCAGGATGTTGTCCATGTTTTCGGCGGTGACCTGCGTGCCGCAGACCCAGAGGGGGAAGGCGACCCCCGGCGAGACGGAGACCTCCAGATCGATTTTTTCCGTATAATGGAAGGGCGAAATCTTGAACTCATAGGTCCTGCCCGCCTCAAAGACGAAATCATCCTTCCGGCCGTCTGCACCGTCGCCCGACGCGATATAGATCTTGTCGCCGGGCGTGGGATTGGTGATGCAGAAGTCATAGGTCCCTGCCGGGATCTGGATGCTCACGCTGTTGTCCAGCACGATATTCTGCGTTGTAAGGCTTCCGTCCGCGTTTTGCGGGATCTTATACTCGAACTCGTCATAGAGCCCGGCGGGCGCATCACCGCTGCTGACGGTCAGGGCCCCGATGTCCGGGATCAGGGTGCCGTAGGCCGTGGCGTCCGCGTCCAGGAGCATCTGATAGCCGCTTCCGTCTCCCCAGACGTCCTCGGCGGTGAGGATCACCGTGGCGCAGGTCGAGAGATCCGGCAAGGCCGGGAAAACGTAAGTGACCGCAAGCTGACTGCCGCCCATGCTCGCAGAAGCGGTCTGCCCGTTTACTGCGGCGGTGAGGTCCCCTCCGAAGGAAAACCCGCTCTGCGCCGTCAGATAGAGGGAAACCATGTACTCATGTCCCGACTGGAACACGGCGCTGTCCGGGTTCATCCAGGTATTCGCGGTCACGTCCTTCCACTGGATATCGTTGCGGAGAAACGTTCCGTTGAATTCATCGGAGTAGTAGTGGACGCCTGCCGGGAAATTCGCCGTATAGTCCGGGGAAGCGCCGACCGCCGGCGCGTCCAGGGTGACGGCCACGGAGGAAATGACGGGTTCACTCGCGGCCGGGAAGGTGTAGACGACCTCCAGCTGACCGCTGCTCAGATAATAGGCACTCGCTGCCTGTCCGTTCAGGGTGGCCGTGGTGGCGCCCGCGAACTCGTACCCGTCCTCCGGCGTCAGGAAGACCATGACCCGGTACTGGTGTCCGGCCTGAAAGACGGCGCTGTCCGGGAGCAGCCAGGTATTCGTGTCCGCTTCATTCCACTGGACGTCGTTGCGGATATAGTTTCCGCTGTAGTCTTCGGAGTAGTAGTGGACGCCTGTCGGCAAAACCGTCGTGTAATCCGGCGACGCGCCGACAATCGGCGCGTCCAGGGTGACGGCCACGGAGGAAATCACCGTGGCAGCCATCGCCTGCATGGGCAGCAGGCTCAGCGCCAGGATCAGGGCCAGCAGGATGCTCAGGAATCGTTTCATACAAGTGTCCTCCTTGTGCGGTCAGTCTTTCCTGTCCGGAGTCTCCGCGCTCCTGCGAGGGGCAGCGGCGGGCCGCCGGGCCCGGCGGAGAAAGATAAACTCCTCCATGTTTGAGTATACACCGTACGGCAAAGAAACACAAGCCCTTTTCCGGGGGCCCGCGCTCTGCACCTGCGAAAGGAACCCGCGCCTCGCAAGGCGCGAAACTCCCCTATGCTGCGCAGCAATCAAGACGCAAAACGCTCCGGCGGGAAATCCCGCCGGAGCGAATTTGCAGATAGTATCCGTTTTTTACCCGTTTTCCAGGCCCACCTGCCGGGCCACGATGCTGGCGCCGTTGTACTTCTGCCGCAGCTTGGGCTTTTCGATCTTCCCGGTGGGGTTCCGGGGCACCTTGTCGAAGATGATCTCCCGGGGCCGCTTGTACCGGGGCAGGTCCAGGCAGAAGTCCCGGATCTCCTCCTCGCTGCATTCCACGCCGGGCTTCAGCTCGATGATGGCGGCGGCGATCTCTCCCAGCCGGGGATGGGGGCGGCCGATGACGGCCACATCCTTGATCTTGTCATTCTGCCGCAGGAAATCCTCGATCTGCACCGGGTAGAGGTTTTCGCCGCCGGTGATGATCACGTCCTTGGCCCGGTCCACCAGCCAGATGAAGCCGTCGGCGTCCACCTCGGCCATGTCCCCGGTGAGGAGCCAGGAACCCCGCTTCACGGCGGCGGTGGCCTCCGGATCCTTGTAATAGCACTCCATGACGCCGGGGCCCTTCACCGCCAGCTCGCCCACCTGGCCCTGGGGCACCTCCTGAAACTCCGGGTCCACCACCTTCACCTCCCAGCCGTAGCCGGGGATGCCGATGGCCCCCACCTTGTGGACGTTCTCCACCCCCAGGTGGACGCAGCCGGGTCCGATGGACTCGCTGAGGCCGTAGTTCGTGTCGTACTGGTGGTGGGGGAACACCTTCAGCCAGCGCTGGATCAGCACCGGGGGCACCGGCTGGGCGCCGATGTGCATCAGCCGCCACTGGTCCAGCTTGTAATCCTCCAGCTTCACATCCCCCCGGTCGATGGCGTCCAGGATGTCCTGGGCCCAGGGGACCAGGAGCCAGACGATGGTGCACTGCTCCTTGTGGACGGTTTTCAGGATCCACTCCGGGCTGATGCCCCGCAGCAGCACCGCCCGGCTGCCGGAGATGAGGCTGCCGAACCAGTGCATCTTGGCCCCGGTGTGGTACAGGGGCGGCATGCAGAGGAAGCAGTCCTTCCGGGTCTGCCCGTGGTGGGCCTGCTCCACCTGGCAGGACTGGGTGAGGCTGCGGTGCTTGTGGAGGATAGCCTTGGGGAAGCCGGTGGTGCCGCTGGAGAAGTAGATGGCGGCCTCGTCGTCGTCGGTGATCTCCATGGGGGGCTTCCGGCTGGAGCAGTAGGTGATCATCTGGTAGTAGCTGTCGGCAAACATGGGGGTGTGGTTCCCCACATAGTAGAACTTGCGGATCTTGGGCAGCTTATCCAGCTTGCTCTCCACCCGCTCGATGAACTCCATGCCGAAGACCAGCATGCTGGCGTCGGCCAGGTCCAGGCAATACTCGATCTCGTCGGCGGTGTAGCGGTAGTTCAGGGGCACCGCCAGACAGCCCGCCTTCAGGATGCCGAAATAGATGGGCAGCCACTCCAGGCAGTTCATCAGCAGAATGGCGATCTTGTCGCCCTTTTTGCAGCCGGCGGTGAGGAGCAGATGGGCAAAGCGGTTGGCCC
>JAFRSI010000007.1 GCA_017427645.1 Oscillospiraceae bacterium
CACCCAGTGCGAGGCCGTCACCATGGTGGCCGCGCAGGTCATGGGCAACGACGCCACCATCGGCTTTGCCGCCAGCCAGGGCAACTTTGAGCTGAACGTGTTCATGCCCGTCATCATCTACAACTTCACCCAGAGCGTGCGGCTGCTGAGCGAATCCATGCGCTCCTTCCGCGTGAACTGCGCGGTGGGCATCGAGGCCAACAAGCAGAAGATGCACGACAACCTGCACAACTCCCTGATGCTGGTCACCGCCCTGAACCCCTACATCGGCTACGAAAACGCCGCCAAGACGGTGAAAAAGGCCTTTAAGGAGAACATCTCCCTGAAAGAGGCCTGCGTGGCGCTGGGCTTCCTCACCGCCGAGCGGTTCGACGAGGTCTTCCATCCGGAGCAGATGGTTTGATAGTTAAGCGCCGCTTCGCGGCTGAGTTAAGCGCTTCGCTGAGTTAAGCGGCACTTCGTGCCTGAGTTAAGCGCTTCGCTGAGAAAACAGTACTGAAGCCAAGCATTTCAACTCTTTTCTCAGGCGCTTTTGCGCCGCCTAACTCAGTGCCGTCAGGCACGCTCAACTCAGGCGCAGCCGCTTAACTCAGCGCCAAAGGCGCGCCTAACTTCTTTCCTAACAAACAAAGGAGAATTTACTAATGACATACAGTTACTACCCCGGCTGTACGCTGAAGACGAAGGCGAAGGACCTGGACCGGTACGCCAGGGCTTCGGCGGCGGCGCTGGGCATTGAGCTGCAGGAGCTCCCCGACTGGCAGTGCTGCGGCGGCGTGTACCCCATGGCGAAGGACGAGATCGCGACAAAGCTCTCCTCCGTCCGGGCGCTGCTGTCCGCCAAAGAGCAGGGCCGCGACCTCGTGACCATGTGCGCCGCCTGCCACAACGTGCTCAAGCAGGTCAACCACGACATGGCCACCGACGAAAACATCGTGACCAAGGCCGCCAATTATATGAAGCTGGACGAACCCTACCGGGGCGAGACGAAGGTGATCCACTTTCTGGAGCTGCTGCGGGACGGCGTGGGCTTCGACGAGCTGAAAAAGCACGTGGTCAAGCCCCTGAAGGGCGTGAAGATCGCCCCCTATTACGGCTGCCTGTTGCTGCGTCCCGGCAAGGTGATGGCCTTCGACGACCCGGAGAACCCCGTTATCATGGAGAACTTCATCAAAGCGCTGGGCGCGGAGCCCGTGGCCTATGCCATGCGCAACGAGTGCTGCGGCGGCTACGCCACGCTGGAAAACAGGGCGATCGCCGAAAAAAGAGCCACCGCGGTGATGGACAACGCCGCCGCGAACGGCGCGCAGATGATGATCACCGCCTGCCCGCTGTGCCTCTATAATCTCACCAAAAACGCGGCCGGCGGCGTGCCCGTGAAGTATTTCACGGAAGTGCTGGCCGAGGCGCTGGGCGTAAAGGAGGAAGCGTAATGGAAAACGTCAACCTGAAAGAACGCATCCTCGAAATCAGCGGCGTGAACCCCCGCCAATGCATGAAGTGCGGCAAGTGCTCCGGCACCTGTCCCAACTACGACGAGATGGAGTACCATCCCCATCAGTTCGTGGACATGGTGGAAAAGGGCAACATCGAGCCGCTGATGCGGACCGAATCCCTGTGGACCTGCCTTTCCTGCTTCGCCTGCGTGGAGCGCTGTCCCCGCAGCGTGGAGCCCGCGAAGCTGATCGAGGCCGTGCGCCTGGCCGTGATCCGGCAGCAGGGCGCCAACCACCTGAAACCGCAGGATATCCCGGACAAGCTGGACGAGGACCTGCCCCAGCAGGCTATCGTCAGCGCGTTCCGCAAATACACGAAGTAAGGAGGAGAGGACGAAATGCAAAGAATCGGCGTATTCGTATGTTGGTGCGGCAGCAACATCGCCGGCACGGTGGACGTAAAGCAGGTCGCTGAAATGCTGAAGAACGAGCCCGGCGTGGTCTTCTCCACCGACTACCAGTACATGTGCTCCGAATCGGGGCAGAACCTGATCAAAGACGCCATCAGAGAGCACGGCCTCACCGGCGTGGTGGTGTGCTCCTGCTCCCCCCGGATGCACGAAAACACCTTCCGCAAGGCGGCGGCCAGCGTGGGGCTGAACCCCTACATGGTGGAGATCGCCAACATCCGCGAGCAGTGCTCCTGGATCCACAAGGACATGGGCGTGGGCACCGCCAAGGCCGTCATTTTAGGCCGGGCGGCCGTCGCAAAGGTGCACCTGAACGCCCCGCTGACCGCGGGCGAGAGCCCCGTCACCAAGCGGGCGCTGGTCATCGGCGGCGGCATCGCCGGCATCCAGACGGCCCTCGACATCGCGGAGGCGGGCTTCCCGGTGGATATCGTGGAGAAATCCCCCACCATCGGCGGCAAGATGGCGCAGCTGGACAAGACCTTCCCCACCCTCGACTGCGCGGCGTGCATCCTGACGCCCAAAATGGTGGAGGCCGCCCAGCAGGAAAACATCAACATCTACGCCTACAGCGAGGTGGACGAGGTCAAGGGCTTCGTGGGCAACTTCAGCGTGAAGATCCGCCGCAAGGCCCGGTTCATCAAAGAGGACCTTTGCACCGGCTGCGGCCTTTGCACCGAAAAGTGCCCCATGAAGAAGGTTCCCAACGAGTTCAATCTCGGCATGGACAACCGCTCCGCCGTCTACATCCCCTTCGCCCAGGCAGTGCCGAAGGTGGCCACCATCGACGCCAACTACTGCATCAAGAAAAAGACCGGCAAGTGCGGCCTGTGCTCCACGGTCTGCGGCGTGGGCGCCATCGACTACGACCAGAAGGACGAGATCCTCGAAGAGAAGTACGGCGCCATCGTGGTCGCCACGGGCTTCAACCCCATCTCCGTGGAGAAGTTCGACGAGTTCGCCTACGCTCAGAGCCCGGACGTGGTGACCTCCCTCGAATACGAGCGGCTGATGAACGCCGCCGGCCCCACCAACGGCACCCTGCTGCGGCCCAGCGACAGGCAGCACCCCCACACCATCGTCTTCGTACAGTGCGTGGGCTCCCGCTGCGACGCGAAGAATGAAAAGGGCAAACAGTACTGCTCCAAGGTCTGCTGCATGTACACGGCCAAGCACGCCATGCTGACCCGTGAGAAATATCCCGACACCGACGTGTACGTCTTCTACATCGACGTGCGTACCCCCGGCAAGAACTTCGACGAGTTCTACAGAAGGGCCGTGGAGGACTACGGCGTCCACTACATCAAGGGCATGGTCGGTAAAGTGGTGCCCGAAAACGGCAAGCTGAAGGTACAGGCCAGCGACCTGCTGGCCAACGAGCAGCTGCACATCGACGCGGACATGGTGGTGCTGGCCGCCGCCGTGGAGCCGGACAAGAGCGCAAGGCCCCTGGCCACGATGCTGACCGCCTCCATGGACACCAACGACTTCTTTACGGAGGCCCACCCGAAGCTGCGTCCGGTGGAGAGCCCCACGGCGGGCGTGTTCCTCTCCGGCATGTGCCAGGGACCCAAGGACATCCCCGATACCGTGTCCCAGGCTTCCGCTTGCGCGGCCAAGGTAATCGGACTGCTGGCCAAGGATAAGCTGACCGGCAACCCCTGCGTGGCCCACAGCAACGAGCTGCTGTGCAACGGCTGCTCCTCCTGCGAGAAGGTGTGCCCCTACGGCGCCATCACCTACAGCGACAAGGAATTCAGAATGCCCGACCGCACCACGGCGGTCAGAAGAGTGGCCGAGGTCAATCCGGCGGTCTGCCAGGGCTGCGGCGCCTGCACGGTAGCCTGCCCCAGCGGCGCCATGGACCTCTACGGCTTCTCCAATCAACAGATCATGGCGGAGGTAGACGCGATATGCAAGTAGAAAAGAAACCATTCAAGCCGCTGATCGTCGCCTTTTGCTGCAACTGGTGCTCCTACGCCGGCGCGGATCTGGCGGGCACCAACCGCCTCAACTATCCGGCGGACGTGAAGATCATCCGCGTGCCCTGCTCCTGCCGGGTGAACCCCCTGTTCATTCTGCGGGCCTTCCAGCGGGGCGCGGACGGCGTGATCATCTGCGGCTGTCACCCCGGCGACTGCCACTACACCACCGGCAACTATTACGCCAGACGGCGCATGACGCTGCTGTTCTCCATGCTGGATTATCTGGGCATCGAGAAGGGCCGCACAAGAGTGGAATGGGTCTCCGCCGCGGAAGGACAGAAATTCGCGGAGACGATGAACTCCTTTGTGGAGACCATCTGTTCCCTCGGGGAGAACAAACGATTGGAGGACCTGAGATGCAAGACAGAATGATCGCCCGCGCGAAGGAACTCCTGGCCGACGGCACGGTAAACCGCGTGATGGGCTGGCAGAAGGGCGAATTCACCTACGATATCACCCCCGCCGTCTTCCATACGGCGGAGGAGCTGGACAGGGATTTCGTGTGCAACGATTTCGCCGCCGCCAACGTATCCAAGTATCTGGTGAAGGAGAGCCGCAAGGAGGGCAGGATCCTCGCATTCTTGAAGCCCTGCGATTCCTACTCCTTCGCCCAGCTGATGAAGGAGCACCGGGTGCTGAGGGAGAACGTCTATATCATCGGTATCCCGAGCTGGGGCAAGACCGACTTTGAGAAGATCAAGGCCCGCGGCCTTTCCGGCATCAAGAATATCAAAGACAACGGCGCGGATTACTTCGTGGAGACCGTCTACGGCGACGAAGTGACGGTGCCCAAGTACGAAGTGATGCTGGACCGCTGCAAAGACTGCAAGAGCAAGAAGATCGTGGTCTATGACGAGCTGCTGGAAGAGCCAAACGGCGACGTGATCGAGAACCACCGCTTCGACGAAGTGGCGCGCTTAGAAGCCATGACGCCGGACGAGCGCTTCGCCTTCTGGCGGAACGAGCTCTCCCGCTGCATCCGCTGCAACGCCTGCCGCAACGTCTGCCCCGCCTGCACCTGCGAAAAGTGCGTGTTCGACAACCGGGATTCCGGTGTGGAGAACAAGGCGGCCGCCGACAGCTTTGAAGAAAATATGTTCCACATCATCCGGGCCTTCCACGTGGCGGGCCGCTGCACCGACTGCGGCGAGTGCTCCCGCGTGTGCCCGCAGCACATCCCGCTGCACCTGCTGAACCGCAAGTTCATCAAGGATATGAACGAGCTGTACGGCGACTATCAGGCGGGCGCGGACCCGGACACCAGGCCCCCCATGACGGATTTCCGGTTCGACGACTGCGAGCCCTCCGTCGTCTATGAGAGAGGAGGCGCGAAATGACCTATTATAAATTGCCTGTCAGCGGGTTGGACGCGCTGTTCGCCCGGGTGGCGGAACAGCAGACGCTGTATATCCCCACCGATAAGGACGGCCACGCGGTGTTCGCCGCGTATGAAGCCGGCATGACGCTTTCCAAAAAGCTGAATACCGACCGTTCCGCGAAGGACTTCTTCTTCCCCCAGACGGAAAACCTCTACGATATCAAAATGAAGGGCAAGCAGCTCACCGTGGAGGACACCCGGGAGGAGTGCGCCGACTTCACCGTCTTCGGCGTGAAGGGCTGCGACGCAAGGTCTTTCGCCATCCTCGACAAGGTCTTCCTGGCCGACCCGGTGGATACCTATTATAAGAACCGCCGCGAGCACGGCACGATCGTGTCCCTGGCCTGCAACCGGCCGGAGGAGACCTGCTTCTGCCGGGCCTTCGGCATCGACGCGGGCGACCCGGAGGGCGACGCGACCGCGTGGCGCATCGGCGACGAGATGTATTTTGCCGCCCGCACCGAAAAGGGCGAGGCCTTCCTCGCCTTCGTCAAGGACCTGCTGACGGAGACCGACGGCACCATGGTGGAGAGCCTGAAAAAGGCCGTGGCCTATATCATGGACCAGCTGCCGCTGGGCAATACCTCCTTTGAGGGCATGAAGCAGACCGACCTGATGACCCACTTTCAAAACGAAAAGTGGGCAGGCCTGTCGGAAAGCTGCCTGGGCTGCGGCACCTGCACCTTCGTGTGCCCCACCTGCCAGTGCTACGACATCCGTGAGTTCGACACCGGCAAGGGCGTGAAGAAGTTCCGCTGCTGGGACAGCTGCATGTACAGCGATTTCACGCTGATGGCCCACGGCAACTCCCGCAACTCCCAGCTGGAGCGGTTCCGCCAGCGGTTCATGCACAAGCTGGTGTACTTCCCCAACAACAACGGCGGCGAGTTCGGGTGCGTCGGCTGCGGGCGGTGCCTCGCCAAGTGCCCCATCCAGACCAACATCGTCAAAGTGGAAAAAGCGCTGGAGGTGAGAAGCGATGACTAACGAGACCCTGATCCCCATGATCGGCGTGGTGACCGACATCCGCCGGGACACGTCGGACGTGAAGACCTTCCGGGTGGAAGCCCCGGAGGGCGGCAAGGTGTTTGAGCACATCCCCGGCCAGTGCGCCATGCTCTCCATCCCCGGCGCGGGCGAGGGTATGTTCTCCATCACCTCCTCCCCCACGCAGAAAAACTATATGGAGTTTTCCATCAAAAAGTGCGGCTGCCTGACCTCCTGGCTCCATCAGATGGAGGTGGGCCAGCAGATCGGCATCCGCGGCCCCTACGGCAACGGCTTCCCGGTGGATACGGATTTCGCCGGAAAGGACCTGCTGTTCATCGCGGGCGGCATCGGCCTCGCGCCGCTGCACTCCGTCATCAACTACTGCCGCGACAACCGCGCGAATTACGGCAAGATCGACATCGTCTACGGCTCCCGCTCCATGGACGATCTCGTGGACTACAAGGAGATCATCGACGAGTGGTGTAAAGAGGACGGCATCAACGTCTACCTCACCATCGACCGCGAGCAGGAGGGCTGGGACGGCCACGTGGGCTTCGTACCCAACTACGTAAAGGAGCTGGGCTTCGACGTCAACAAGACTGCCGTCATCTGCGGCCCGCCCATCATGATCAAGTTCACGCTGGCGGGGCTGGTGGAGCTGGGCTTCGAGAAGTCCAACGTC
>JAFRSI010000060.1 GCA_017427645.1 Oscillospiraceae bacterium
CGAGGCCATGAACAGCTCCATGAGCTCCCTGACCGGCGGGCTGAACAGGCCCGGCCTGCTGTGATTCGTGCGCAATCCGCTATAAGCAAAAGCGAGGCCCGCTCCATACGGAGCGGGCATCGCTTTTGCTTATAGCGTATTGCGCACGAATCACAGCAGGCCGGGCATGTTCAGCCCGCCGGTCAGGGAGCTCATGGAGCTGTTCATGGCCTCGTCCGCCTGGCGCAGCGCCTCGTTGACGGCGGAGATGATCAGATCCTGCAGCATCTCCACGTCCTCGCTGTCCACGGCCTCCGGCTTGATGACCAGATCGGTCAGCTCCTTCTTGCCGCTGACGGTGGCCTGCACCGCTCCGCCGCCCACGGAGGACGTAAAGGAGCGATTCTCCACCTCTTCCTGGGCCTTGGCCATCTCCTGCTGCATCTTCAGCAGCTTCTGCTGCATTTGCTGCTGCTGGCGCATCATGCCGGCGCCGCCGGAGAAGCCGCCTCTTGCACTGTATCCCTTTGCCATCGTAATAATCTCCTTTATACTGTTCAGATTTATTGAATCTTGAAATGCTCCAACTGACTGCCGCTGCGGGCCAGCTCCTCCAGCCGGTCTCCGGCGGGAGCCTCCCACGGAGGCCGATCCTGCGGCGCTGCCGGGTCGGGGCCGGCAGCGGCCGGCGCGGGGGAGACGGGAGCGGCCGGTGCGCTCACCACGGTGGGCGGCTGGCCCACCGTCAGCTCCGCCCGGATGGTACGGCCCTCCGCCCCGGAGGTGACCTCCTGCAGAACGGACAGCACGGAGGGGTTATCCAGCGAGCTGCGGACGAAATCGTTGCTGCAGTACACCGTCAGCACGTCGCCGGTGAGAACGCCCCGGGCCATGTTGAGAAAGACCCGCTGATTCACCGGCAGGCGGCTCTTGTATTGATTGCTCAGCTGCTCCCAGACGCCGGTATTCCCGCCTGCCGGGGCGGACTTCTCCGGGGCGGCGGGCGTCGGCTCCTCCGGCAGGGGAGGGGCCTCGTCCGGCGGGGGAGGAAGTTCCTCCGAAGGCGCCGGCTCCGGACGGCGGGAGGGCTGGGGCTCCCCGGTGCGCCGCTGGACGGCCGCGGGTCGGGCAACGCCCTCCCGCTCCAGCCGCTCCACGCGCTCCGCCAGGGCGGTGAGATCGCCGCTGAGGGTCTCGTCGCACAGGCGCAGCAGACACAGCTCCGCGTCGGTGCGGGGGTGGAAGCTGTTGGGCAGGGCGGCGCAGCAGGCCTGCACGGTGGAGGCGATGCAGAGGAAGCGGTGCATGGTGTGATCCCGCCCCAGCTCCGCCAGGGATTTCTGATCGTAGAGACCGGTCAGCAGGGCGGCGCCGCTGTCCGGCGCTGCCTTGAGAATGGTCAGATCCCGGGCCAGGTCGCTGAGTTCGCCCAGGGTGGCGGTCACGTCCTTGCCGCCGCGGTAGAGCTTGTCGAACTGGTCCAGCACGTCTGCCGTGTCCCGGGCCAGGATGCTGCGCATCAGCGCCATGGTCTGGATGCTTCCGGCCAGCCCCAGCACGTCCAGCACGGCGGCGGCGGACAGCTCGCCCTCCACCACACGGCACTGGTCCAGCAGGCTCAGGGCGTCCCGCAGGGCGCCGTTGGCCATGCGGGCCAGGATCTCCGCGCCGTCAGGGGTCAGGTTGATGGACTCCGCCCTGGCCACGGCCAGAAGCTGCTTCTCCATGTCCCGGGGCAGGATCCGCTTGAAGGTGAAGCGCTGGCAGCGGGACAGGATGGTGGCGGGCACCTTGTGGAGCTCGGTGGTAGCCAGGATAAACAGCAGGTGCTCCGGCGGTTCCTCCAGGATCTTCAGCAGGGCGTTGAAGGCGGCGGTGGACAGCATGTGCACCTCGTCGATGATATACACGCGGCGCTTGAGCACGGAGGGGGTGTAGATCGCCTCCTCCCGCAGGGCGCGGACCTGGTCCACGCCGTTGTTGCTGGCGGCGTCCAGCTCCGTCACGTCCAGGGCTCTGCCCTCGTCGATGCTGCGGCAGGCCTCGCACCGGCAGCAGGGCGCCCCGTCCACCGGCTGCAGGCAGTTGATGGCCTTGGCCAGGATCCGGGCGCAGGTGGTCTTGCCGGTGCCGCGGGTACCGGTGAAGAGATAGGCATGGGCAGTGCGGCCCTCGGCCACCTGCCGCCGCAGCGTATCGGTGATATGGGCCTGCCCGATCACCTCGTCAAAGGTCTTGGGCCGCCATTTGCGATACAGCGCCTGATACATACCGGCATCTCCTTCACTGAAATAAAACTACGGCGTCGCAGCTTTCGCATCCGCAGACGCGAAGACAGGCCGTCATTTCCTGCCGCGGCGTGCGCGCGGCAGAAGAAAGCTCCTCCGCGTACAGCCACAGAGCCGGCGCCCTCGCGGCACATGGATGGTCCCTCTTAATGCTGCTCGGTTCCCCGCCTGACATGATTCGTGGGTATCCATTGCGCGAGACCGGCTCCGCAGCTGCACGCGGAGGAGCTGTCATGCGCTTATTCTACTACAAAAAGCTTCCTTTGGCAACAGGAAAAATCGGCCGCTTACGCGCCGGTGGCCGTATTGTAGGCCTTGCGGGTGTTGTTGAGCCGGACCAGGAAGATCACGGCGGCCACGAAAGCCACGATCAGGCAGATCACTGCCAGCGGCGGCAGGAGAATCAGAACGTGGGCGGCCAATCCGCAGATCACGTACAGCAGCCAGACCTTCTTGAGCGGCTCATAGCCCAGCTCAACGCTCCGGTTCCGCTGGGCGTCGCCGATGCCCTGCACGATCATATAGCTGACGTAGAAGGAGACCAGCGTGGCCAGCAGGCCCAGGATCCAGCCCAGGATACCCAGCTCTGTTTCGCCCACGAGCAGCTCCAGGACCCACAGCGCGCCTGCGTAGACGGCCATGCCCAGACACCAGGGCTTGGCCAGGCGGAAGTAATCGCTCTCGCCGGAGAGATCGTTGAGGCCGGCGTAGATCAGGCAGTAGCCGGCCCAGTCGGGAAAGATATTCAGCGTGTGACCGTTGAAGGTCAGATTGAAATTCACAAAGACCAGCAGAAATCCGAAAAACAGCTTGTTCATGGAAGCGCCTCCTTCGTTTTTGAACTGCGCTTATTTTAGCACGCCGCGGCAACCAGGTCAAGAAGGCAGCCCCCTCCATGTGTGAACGATATGCAAACTTCCTCTTTTTGCTTGCAATTGCGGAAAAAGGCAGTATAATATATAAGTTGAAATTCAAAAGTGCCGGCTGCGGCACGGGAAAAGAAGGTATTTGCATGACAAAGATTGACATCGTTTCCGGATTCCTGGGCGCCGGAAAAACCACGCTTATCAAGAAAATGCTGGCCGAGGCCTATCAGGGCGAGAAAATGGTCCTGATCGAGAACGAATTCGGCGAGATCAGCATTGACGGCGGCTTTCTGAAGGACGCCGGGATCCAGATCAGCGAAATGTCCTCCGGCTGCATCTGCTGCTCCCTGGTGGGCGACTTCGCCACCGCCCTGAAGGACGTGAAGGAGCAGTTCCAGCCGGACCGCATCCTCATCGAGCCCTCCGGCGTGGGCAAGCTCAGCGACGTGATCGTGGCGGTGGAGGACACGGTGAAGGATGTGCCCGATATGCGCCTGAACAGCTTCGTCACCGTGGCTGACGCCAGCAAGGTGAAGGTGTATATGAAGAACTTCGGCGAGTTCTACAACAACCAGATCGAGGCCGCCGGCACCATCATCCTGTCCCGCACCCAGAAGTTGAGCCAGGAGAAGCTGGAGGCCGCTGTGGCCCTGCTGCGGGAGAAGAACCCCACCGCCGCCATTCTGACCACTCCCTGGGACGAGCTGGACGGCAAGACCATCCTGACCGCCGTGGAGAAGGTGTCCCTGGCCGACGAGATGTTGGCCAAGATGCGCGCCGAGCACGCGGAAGAGGAGGCGGAGCACGAGCATCATCACCACCACGATCATGATGAGGAGCACGAGCATCACCATCACCACGATCACGATGAGGAGCACGAGCACCATCACCACGACCACGACGAGGAGCACGAGCATCACCATCACCACGATCACGACGAGGAGCACGAGCATCACCATCATCACGATCACGACGAGGAGCACGAACACCACCATCACCACCACGACGGCGAGGAGTGTGACGATCCCAACTGCGCCTGCCACCATCACCACCATCACGCCGACGAGGTGTTTACCAGCTGGGGCGTGGAGACGGTGCGGCAGTTCACCGAGGAGGAGATCCGCGCCATTCTCACGGCCCTGGACAGCGGCGAATACGGCGCCATCCTCCGGGCCAAGGGCATCGTGCCCGCCGGCGGCGGCAAGTGGCTCCACTTCGACTTCGTACCGGAGGAGCAGGAAGTGCGCTACGGTCCGGCGGACTACACCGGCCGGCTGTGCGTCATCGGCTCCGAGCTGAAGGAAGATCATCTGAAAGAGCTGTTCGGGCTGTAAGGAGAGAAGCAGGATCCCATGGATATTCCCGTTTATCTGATCGCCGGCTTTCTGGACGCCGGCAAGACCAATTTCATCAACGGCATCCTGCAGGACGGCTTTGCCCGGGACGACCGGACGCTGCTGATCCGCTGCGAGGAGGGCGAGGAGGAGTACGATCCCAAGGCCCTGGACAACGTGTTTACCTGCACGGTGGACGAGTCCTCGGAGCTGACCCCCGCGTTTTTCAAGAAGCTGGAGAAGCAGTACAAGCCCAGGCAGGTCGTCATCGAGTACAACGGCATGTGGATGATCGAGCCCCTCTACCGGGAGGGCCTGCCCGCCAACTGGATCCTCTACCAGATCATGACCCTGGTAGACGCCCGCACCTTTGAGATGTACGTCAAGAACATGGGTCAGCTGATGATGGAGAAGGTCACCAACGCGGACATGCTGATCTTCAACCGCTGCAACGCCCAGCTGCGCGCCGCCCTGCGCTCCCGGAACCTGCGCATGGTCAACCGCCGCGCCGATATCTACCTGGAGAACGAGGACGGCACCAGTGAGGAGTACGTCACCGAGGACATGCGGCCCTTCGACCTGTCCGACGGCAAGCTGGACGTCCCCGATGACGACTACGGCATCTGGTACGTGGACCTGATGGACCATCCGGACCGGTACGACGGCATCCAGGTGACGTTCAAGGCCATGATGTGCCACTCCAAAAAGTACCGGGGCACCGACGTGCCCGGCCGCTTTGCCATGGTCTGCTGCGAGAACGACATGCAGTTCCTGGCCCTGGTGTGCAAGGGCAAGGGCATGGAGAAGTTCCGGGATAAGGAGTGGGTGGAGATCACCGCCACCGTCAAAAAGGAGGAGTCCCCCGCCTACCAGGGCGAGGGCCCGGTGCTCCACGTCAGCAAGGTGGGCTACTGCGAAAAGCCCAAGCAGGAGGTCGTGTCCTTCTGATCGAACACGGAAAAAGCGTACCATCCGGTGGATGGTACGCTTTTTGTTTTGGGTTTTGCGGAGCGCGTCCGGGCTGCGCCCGGACCGTCCCGGCGGTGTTTACCGCTTTTTGTAGAGAACGAGCTCCGGATCGGCCCCGCCCTCCCCGTAGGTGCAGATCAGGATGAAATCCATATTCGCGAGGACGCCGAAGCACCGGTCTCCGCCGAACTCCGACTTCAACTGGTTTCCCAGATAGGTCGTCCGGTCATCCAGAAATGGAACGCACTCTCCGCTGGGGAGCCGGTATGGGAGATTCACGTATTTGCCCACAAGGGCGTTGAGCTTTTCCACCTTGGGCAGCCCCTCGACGCGGAGATCGTTGATCTCCCGGATCAACTGCGCCTTGAACGCCTCGAACTGGCCGTCGTCGCTGAGCTCCTCGTATCGCCGCCAGTAGTCCAGCTTGGGCAGCGTCTGCTTCAGATAAGAGCGCGCCTGCTCCTCGGAAAAGTTCTCGCTGACCATGTGACCTACACAGACGTCGATCAGATCGTCCATATTGTGGTATGTATACGTCCCGTCCGCATAGCACCACTGGCAATAATCCTCGTTGAGGGCCCCGTCCTTATCTCTGCCGAGGATCGCGTCTTCCAGCGGCATCCCGCAGCACTGGCAGATCAGCTGACGCGGCGTACCCAGCAGCGTGTTGATGGAGACGTTATATAGCCTGGAGAGCAGCTTCAGCGTCTCGATATTCGGCACCGTTTCGCCGTTCTCCCAGCGGGATACCGCCTGCCGGGTCACAAAGACCTTTTCAGCCAGCTCGTCCTGCGACAGGCCCCTCTTTGTCCGAAGCTCATACAATACGTCTTTGGCGTTCATGCAGCCACCTCCTTATAAGTGGATTATACCACAGAGATTCTAAATGACAAGCAACTGGCTGTTGCCCCGTGCTGCGAGATAATGGGGGCGCTGCATCCGGCACGGCCTGATCGCCCGGGGACAGGATACCCGCCGCGGCCCTCCCGCAGGGGAAGGAGCCGCGGCGGGTATTGCGCTGCAGGTCATGATTCGATTTCGATGCGCGCGGCGTCGCTGCGGCGCAGGGCGATCACGGTGTCCAGCACGGCGTAGGCCACCGGGTCCCCGAAGGGGCTTTCCCGCAGGGCCGTGACCTCACTGCCGGGGAGGAAGCCCAGCTCCTGCAGCCGGGCCCGCTTTGCCCCGTCCAGATACAGCGCGGTGATCCGGGCGCTCTGCCCTGCCGGCAGCTGGGCCAACGTCCTGGCCACGGCCATCACCTCCGACGGAGCATTCTATGTCCCGGCGGGGAGGGGCGTTACAGCCAGCTCTGGTCGAAGCCGTAGGGCAGCAGCTCCCGCAGGGTGAACTTCTTTGCCTTGCCGGCGCGATTGAGGCAGATGACCTCCAGCTCCGGGGCAAACTCCATCATCACCTGGCGGCAGGTGCCGCAGGGCACGCAGTAGTCCTCGGAGCGCCCCGCGATGACGATGCGCACGAAATCCCGATGCCCCTCGCTGACGGCCTTGAAGATGGCGGTGCGCTCGGCGCACATGGTGGCGCCGTAGGCCGCGTTCTCAATATTGCAGCCGGTGTATACGGTGCCGTCGCTGCACTCCAGGGCGGCGCCCACGGGGAAGTGGGAGTAGGGGATATAGGCCATATCCAGCATATCGACGGCCTTCCGGCACAGTTCCTTTTCGGTCATGGTAGTACCTCCTTCATTCAGCTCTTCAGGGTCAGCCCAATTCGGCCTGGCCGGTGTAGAGCTGGTAATAGCGGCCGTGCTGCTCCAGCAGCTGCCGGTGGTCGCCCCGCTCGATGATGCGGCCCTGCTCCAGCACCAGGATGGCCTTGGCGTTGCGGACCGTGGAGAGGCGGTGGGCGATGACGAACACGGTGCGTCCCTCCATCAGGGAGTCCATGCCCCTCTCGATGAGCTTTTCGGTGCGGGTATCGATGGAGGAGGTGGCCTCGTCCAGGATCAGCACCGGGGGATCGGACACCGCGGCCCGGGCAATGGCCAGCAGCTGCCGCTCGCCCTGGCTCAGGGAGCCGCCGTTGTCGGTGATAACGGTGTCGTAGCCCTGGGGCAGGTGGCGGATGAAGGTGTCGGCATTGGCCAGGCGGGCTGCGGCCTGGACCTCCGCGTCAGTGGCGTCCAGCCTGCCGTAGCGGATGTTGTCGGCAATGGTGCCGGTGAACAGATGGGTCTCCTGCAGCACGATGCCCAGGGAGCGGCGCAGGGACTCCTTGCGGATCTCCTTGACGTCGATGCCGTCGTAGGTGATGACGCCGTCCTGGATGTCGTAAAAGCGGTTGATCAGGTTGGTGATGGTGGTTTTGCCGGCGCCGGTGGAGCCCACGAAGGCGATCTTCTGGCCGGGCTTGGCGAAGAGGGATACGTCGTGGAGAACGGTCTTTTCGTCGGTGTAGCCGAAGTCCACGTCGTGGAAGCGGACGTCGCCCCGCAGCTCCACCAGGGAGCCGTCGGGCCGCTTCCAGGCCCAGTGGCCGGTGCGGATGGGCGTTTCCCGCAGCTCATCGCCAGTCTTGACGACCCGGACCAGGACGGTCTGCCCGCTGTCCTCCTCCGGCTGGGCGTCCATGACGGCGAAGATGCGCTCAGCGCCGGCCATGGCGGCCAGCAGCACGTTGACCTGCTGGCTGATCTGGGCCACCGGCTGAGAGACCTGGCGGACGTACAGCAGATAGGCGCCCATGGAGCCGATGTCAAAGATGCCCCGCAGCGCCAGCAGACCGCCCACGCAGCAGGTGGCGGCGTAGTTGATGCGGCTCAGGTTGCCCATGGCGGGCATCATGGAGCCGGCGTAGGCCTGGGCCCTGGTAGCGGCGTCCCGATAGGCCACGTTCAGCCGGGAGAACTGCTCCACGGTCTTCTCCTCGTGGCGGAAGACCTTGATGACCTTCTGGCCCTCGATCATCTCCTCGATGTAGCCGTTGAGGGAGCCCAGCGCCGCCTGCTGCTTCTGGAAATTGGTGCGGCTGCGGCCGCCCACGAACTTGACCACGAAGCCCATCATCAGCAGGAAGAACACGGTGATGAGCGTCAGCCGCCAGTTCAGCACGAACATCATGATCAGCGTGCCGAAGAAGGTCAGTATGCTGGAGAGGATGTTGGCCAGAGAGCTGTTGATCAGCTCACTGACGGTGTCGATGTCGTTGGTGAAGCGGCTCATCAGGTCGCCGGACTGGTGGGTGTCGAAGTAGCGGATGGGCAGGGTCTGCAGCTTGTCAAACAGATCCTGGCGCAGCGCAGCCACGGTTTTCTGGGAGATGCGCACCATGGTGCGGGCGTAGATATAGGAGCAGAGGGCGCTGAGGGCGAAGATGGCGCCCATCAGCACCAGCATCTTGGCCAGGCCGGAGAAGTTGCCGGGCAGGATATAGTTGTTGATCAGCGGCTTGAGCATATAGCTGCTGGCGATGCTGCCCACGGAGCTGAGCAGCAGGCAGAACAGCACGAACACCAGCAGCAGCCGATACTTGGCCAGGTACTTCAGCAGGCGCTTCACCGTGCCCCACAGATTCTGGGGCCGCTGATAGCCGTGGCCCCGGGGACCGCGGTTCTCGGGGGGACGGGAGTTGCTGTGATTCTCAGCCATCGATGCTCACCCCTTCCTGCTGGGACTGATAGACCTCGCGGTAGATATCGTTGCTCTCCATCAGCTGCTGATGGGTGCCGGCGCCGGAGATCCTGCCGTCGTCCATGACGATGATGAGATCGGCGTCCATGACGGAGGTGATCCGCTGGGCGATGATGAGCTTGGTGGCGCCGGGCAGCGTGCCCTTCAGCCCGGTGCGGATCCTGGCGTCGGTGGCGGTGTCCACCGCGGAGGTGGAGTCGTCCAGGATCAGGATCCTGGGCCGGCGGAGGATCGCCCGCGCGATGCACAATCGCTGCTTCTGTCCGCCGGAGACGTTGCTGCCGCCCCGCTCGATGTGGGTGTCGTAGCCCTCCGGCATCTTCTCAATGAACTCGTCGGCACAGGCGACGGCGCAGGCCTGACGCAGCTCCTCGTCGGTGGCGTCGTCCCGGCCCCAGCGCAGATTCTCGGCCACGGTGCCGGAGAACAGGGTGTTCTTCTGCAGCACCATGGCGCAGCCCTGGCGCAGAGCGTCCATGGTGTATTCCTTCACGTTGTGGCCGCCCACGTACACGGCGCCCTCCGTGGCCTCGTACAGCCGGGGGATCAGACTCACCAGGGTGGTCTTGGCGCTGCCGGTGCCGCCCAGGATGCCCACGGTGGCGCCGCTGGGGATCTCCAGCGATACGTCCTCCAGGTTCCACGCCTCGGCGGTGGGGTGGTATTTGAAGTAGACGTGGTCAAAGCGGATGGAGCCGTCCTCCACGGTCAGGGCGTCGTCCGCGGTATCGTCGGTGATTTCCGGCTGCTCCTCCAGCACTTCTATGATACGCTTGGCGCAGGCGATGGACCGGGTGAGGATCATCATCACCATGGACACCATCATCAGGCTCACCAGGATCTCACTGGCGTAGGTGAAAAAGGCGATCAGATCGCCGGACTTCATGAGCCCGCTGAACACGTAGTGTCCGCCGATCCAGTTGATGGCCACGATGGTGCCGCCCATGATCATTGTGATCAGCGGGGTGAAGATCACCACGAAGCCGAAGGCCCGGATGGCGGTATCCCGCAGATGCTCGCTGCGCTGGGCGAATTTCTCCCGCTCCCGGTCCTCCCGGACAAAGGACTTTACCACGCGGATGGCGTTCAGATCCTCCTGCACCACCAGGTTCACGTCGTCGGTGGCCCTCTGCAGGGCGGTGAAGAAGGGCCCCACCTTGGTGATGACCAGGACCACGCCCACACCCAGCAGGGGGATGGACACCAGGAACACCCGGCTCAGATCCAGGGAGATGGTCAGAGCCATGACCAGAGCCGTGATCAGCATGGCCGGGGCGCGGACGAAGATGCGCATGCCCATCATCAGCGTCACCTGCATGGAGGCCACGTCGCTGGTGAGGCGGGTGATGAGGGAGGCGGTGGAGAAATGCTCGATGTTGGCGAAGCTGAAGCGCTGCACCTGCTCGTATTCCGCCTGGCGCAGCTGGGCGCCGAAGCCCATGCCGGCCTTGGCGGCGAACAGCGCCGCGCCGATGCCGCCCGCCAGGGCGGCCAGTGCGATCAAGACCATCCGCAGGCCCGTGGCCAGGATATAGTTCCGGTCGCCGCTGGCCATGCCCACGTCCACGATATTGCTCATGGCCTTGGGCAGCATCAGCTCAAACACCGACTCCAGGATGGAGCACAGGATACCGCCCAGGATCCAGAGCCGGTAACCCTTGGTATAGGGAAAGAGTTTTTTGATCATTGTTCCGCATCCTCCTCCCGGCTGAGATTGTGGGCGACCCGCAGCAGGCAGCTTTTCAGCGTTTCCAGCTCCTGGTCGGAGAAGCCCTGTTCCATCTGGCGCGTCACCCGGCCCACCACGTCGGTGAGGTCGTCATAGAAGCGGATGCCCCGCTCCGTCAGCGTCAGGATCCGGCAGCGCCCGTCGCTGGGGGCCGTGGTGCGCCGCACCAGCCCTTTTTCCTCCAGCCGGTCCACGATGCCGTTGACCGTGGAGGGCTTCACCATCAGATGCCGCTCCAGCATCTTCTGGTTGACCTCTCCGGTCTGATTGTGGAGAAAAGTCAGCGTCCGGCACTGCATGGGGGATACGTCGTATTGGCGCAGTCTCCGCCCCATCAGCGTCTGGATCCGGTGGTCGCAGTATCCCAGGAGCGGCCCGAAATGCTCGGGGACGCCGGGATGGCAGTCGGTCATATGCACACCGCCTTTCAAATAGTTAGTATACTAATAATTAGCATGCTAAATAATAGCACTCCTGCCGGGGCTTGTCAAGGGGGAAGGACAGGGGGCGGCGGATTTTCCGGCCCGCCTGATCTGCTGCAGCACGGCTTGATTTTTTCCGCCGGTTTTCGTATAATGAAAGCGCAGGGATCTCTGCGGGAGACCGTTTTCCGCGGAGAAGCTGCCTGTTGGACGGCAGAAGGAAGACCGTCCCCAATCTGGCGAAAAAACAGGCGACAACCGAAAGAGAACGATTTGACAGGGCGCGCCCTGCCGACTTTACAAAAAATCAGGAGGCCGAGAGCATGAAAAAAACCGTATTGCGCAAGTATGCCCGTCTGATCGCCCGCATGGGCGCCAACGTCCAGCCGGGCCAGGAGGTGTTCATCTTCGCCGGGCTGGATCAGCCGGAGTTCGTGAAGATGCTGGTGGAGGAGTGCTACCGCTGCAAAGCCAAGAAGGTGGTGGTGGACTGGAATTACCAGCCCCTGCAGAAGGTACATTTCCGCTATCGCACCCAGCGCACGCTGAACAAGATGGACAACTACGAGGAGGCCCGCTGGGCCCACTTCGCCGAGGCGCTGCCCTGCCGCATCTTCCTGGAGTCCGACGATCCGGACGGTCTGAACGGCATCAACCCCGTGAAGATGGCCAAGGCCCAGCAGGCGAGATACCCCATCATCAAGGGCTATCGGGACAAAATGGAGAACCGCCACCAGTGGTGCATCGCCGCCGTGCCCGGCGCCGCCTGGGCCAGAAAGCTGTTCCCGGGCCTGCGCACCAGCCAGGCCATTGAGAAGCTGTGGCAGGCCATTCTGGACACCTGCCGCGTGTGGGACGACCCCGTGGCCGAGTGGGAGAAGCACAACAAGTCCCTGAAGGAGCACTGCGCCCATCTGAATTCCCTGCATATTGAATCCCTCCACTACACCGCCTCCAACGGCACCGATTTCACCGTGGGCATGATGCCCGAGGGCCGTTTCTGCGGCGGCAGCGACACCTCCCTGCAGGGCGTGGTGTTCAACCCCAACATGCCCACCGAGGAGTGCTTCATCTCCCCCAGGCGGGGCCAGGCCGAGGGTATCGTCTACTCCTCCAAGCCCCTGTGCTACCAGGGCCAGCTCATCGAGGATTTCTGGATCCGCTTCCACGAGGGCAAGGCCGTGGAGTGGCACGCCGAGAAGAACGAGAAGCTCCTCAGCGAGATCATCAACATGGACGAGGGCAGCGCCTACCTGGGCGAGTGCGCCCTGGTGCCCTACGACTCCCCCATCAGCAACAGCGGCCTGCTGTTCTACAACACCCTGTTCGATGAGAACGCCGCCTGCCATCTGGCGCTGGGCAAGGGCTTTGCCGACACCATCGAGGACTTCCAGCACAAGACCCTGGACGAGGTCCGAGCCCTGGGCGTCAACGAGTCCATGGTCCACGAGGACTTCATGATCGGCACCTCTGACATGAACATCGACGCCGTCTGCCAGGGCGGCAAGGTGGTCCCCATCTTCCGCAACGGCAACTGGGCGTTTTGAGAAACGAAAATACAAAACACGGCGGGAGCCATATGGCTCCCGCCGTGTTTTGTAAAAAGGGGAATAACAGGGGTGAGTTATATGTTTTCTATCGTCAACGTAAAATGTTCGATATGCTTCTTGATATAGGAGGCATTCAATGTTTCCAAATCTTCCTCGTATGCAAAAAAAGCATCGTCGCATTCATCCAATACAGATGCAGCGGAATCAGGAACATTGTCGAGGAATGTTCTTCTCTCCTCCCAGTCGACGGGAAGATCCTGCCCAAAAGCAGATACCGCTTTTCTGCAGATTTCCGCTGTTTTATATGCACCGATTTTCGTGAAGGCGTCAACGATTTCATTAGAAAATTGCCCGCTGGAATTATCAAAGAATTGCCAGAAACCGCCATTATTCACTTCCATTTCCAGTTCCTGAGTTACAAAGATGGTACGTTCGTACGGATTTAGCAGATCAGGCTGCTGACCGTAATCGCAAATGTTACACAGGCCAATATAGATATCATTGACCGATTCGCCGTTAATCCTGTTATCCATCCTCAACCTCCATTTTGTATTCTTTCTTTTTTCGTCAATAACCCTCGTATCCGCCATCCCAGTAGGCCAAATCCATGGGGCATTTCCAAACGATATATTCCTGTTCAATTCCGGGGATCTCTTCCATGCAATGCTTCTTTGCCCATTCCGCCGCTTCGTCTGCAGAACTAAGATCGGTAAAAAAACCGATTCGATGTGTGAACTCATATTCAAGCTCTGTTGAGTGATAATAAATATACGCCTCGTATATTTCCACCTTTTCTCCGTCTCCGTTGGAAGGGATCTCTCTCTTTACGGTTAGAAACTGCCCCGGAAAATCTTTGAATCCGGGCTCTGCTGATCTCTGCGCAACGGCTTTCTCCGCAGCTTCCAGTGAGGAGAAATAACCGATATTCTTTTCATCAAGAAACTCGTTCAGATGGATTACCTCGTAAAAAACCATTTCCGACACCCCCGTTCAATTCGATGATCGGCGTGGGAATAGCATACACGAGAAGGAATCGAAATGCAAGTATTAGACGGTTATTCAGTCTCAAGCCTTCAGTATTCATTTAGAAAATCCTGTCTGAAAAACTGAAGTATGAAGACCTAATACTTAAGAATGAATAATACAAAGCGAAAACCCTGCCGCTTGCGCGACAGGATTTTCGCTTTGGTACGGGTATGGGGACTCGAACCCCAACGCATCGCTGCATGAGAACCTAAATCTCACATGTCTACCAATTCCATCATACCCGCATGTGCGTGGGTATTGTACCACGCCGGGGCGGTTTGCACAAGGGAAAAGTTGCGGGAGGGGAGAGCGGATTCCCGCGTCACCGGTGTACGCACCGGCTCCTCGGAATGACAGATCTGTGCCCGGCTGCACCCTGTCATTGCGAGGAGCGAAGCGACGCGGCAATCCGTATTCCAAGCTGCGGGAGGGGAGAGCGGATTCCCGCGTCGGGCTGCGCCCTCCCCGGAATGACGGAATGACCCGCCTGAACAGAAGCCGCCCGGGGCACCCTCCCTGCGGAGAGCGCTCCGGGCGGTATTTTTACGTGATACGCCGTTTATTCGGGATCGGCGGGGGGATCCGCCAGCGCCCCGTCCGCCGGCGCTTCCGGCGCCTCGTCAGCGGGGGCGTTTTCCGGCTCTGCCGGCGCCTCCTCCGCAGGGGCGGTCTCCGGCGCCTCCTCCGGCAGCTCCGGCATGGGGATGGGCTCGGAGGAAATGCGGATGTGCTTGGCGGGGGCCTCGATCACGTCGGGCACGGAGGGGCGGAACAGCTTCCGGCCGCTGTCCTCCTTGGTGGCGCCGTAGTTGTCCACGGTTTCCGGATCCCGGCCCTCGATAATGGCCATCATCTCCTGACCGGTGATAGTCTCCTTCTTCAGCAGATAGGCGGCGATCTTGTCCAGCAGCTCCCGGTTGTCCCGCAGAAGCTGGCGGGCCTCCTCGTGGCACTGGCGGATGATGGCGATGACCGCCCGGTCCGCGGCGGCGTAGGTCTCCTGGGCGCAGGTCATGGAGTAGGTGCCGTCCAGATACTGGCTCTGGATGGTGCCCAGAGCCACCATGTCGAATTCCTCGCTCATGCCGAAGCGGGCCACCAGGTTCCGGGCCATCTCCGTGGCCCGCTCGATGTCGTTGGCAGCGCCGGAGGTCATGGTGTTGCACACGATCTCCTCGCTGGACCGGCCGGCCAGCAGGGTGCGGATCTCGGCCAGGATGTCCTCCTTGGACATGAGGAACTTCTCCTCCTCCGGCAGGTGGAGGGTGTAGCCCAGGGCGCCCTGGGTGTGGGGCACGATGGTGATCTTGGACACGGGCTGGGCGTTCTTCTGCTTGGCGGCCACCAGGGCGTGACCCACCTCGTGATAGGCGATGATGCGCTTCTCCTCGTCGGTGATGACGGTGCCCTTCTTCTCGCTGCCGGCGATGACCACCTCAAAGGCGGCCAGCAGGTCGTTCTGATTGACGGCGTGGCGGCCGTGGCGGACGGCCCGCAGGGCGGCCTCGTTGACCAGATTGGCCAGGTCGGCGCCCACGGTGCCGGCGGTGGCCTGGGCGATCTTCTCCAGGTCCACGTCCTCGGCCAGGTGGATGTTGCGGGTGTGGACCTGCAGCGTGGCCAGGCGGCCCGCCAGGTTGGGCCGGTCCACGGTGATGCGGCGGTCGAAGCGGCCGGGCCGCAGCAGGGCCTTGTCCAGCACCTCGGGCCGGTTGGTGGCGCCCAGGACGATAACGCCCTTGCTGGGGTCGAAGCCGTC
>JAFRSI010000061.1 GCA_017427645.1 Oscillospiraceae bacterium
ACCATCTTCACCAGCCAGGCGGAGCTGACCGTGGGGGATTGGCACGTGACGCTGCTGGACACCCCGGGCCACGTGGACTTCTCCAGCGAGACGGAGCGGGTGCTGCAGGTGCTGGACTACGCCATCCTGGTGATCAGCGGCATCGACGGGGTCCAGGCCCACACCCGGACCCTGTGGCGGCTGCTGGCCCACTACCGGGTACCGGTGCTGATCTTTGTGACCAAGATGGACTTTGCCCGCCGCAGCCGGGAGGAGCTGCTCTCCCAGCTGCGCCGGGAGCTGAGCGGCGACTGTGCCGACGCCGCCGGGCCGGACTTTGCCGAGCAGGCGGCGGTCAGCGACGAGGCGTTGCTGGAGAATTATCTGGAGACCGGGGGCCTGTCGGACGCCCAGCTGGGGCGGGCCGTGGCGGAGCGCCGCGTGTTCCCCTGCTGGTTCGGCTCCGGATTGCGGCAGGAGGGCGTGGACGAGTTCCTGGCGGATCTGGAGCGGCTCTTTTTGGCCAAGTCATATCCGGCGGAGTTCGGCGCCCGGGTGTTCAAGATCGGCCGCGATCCCCAGGGCAACCGCCTGACGTATCTCAAGGTCACCGGCGGCCTCCTGCGGGTGAAGGACAGCATCGCTTACGGGGGCCGCAGCGAGAAGGTGAACCAGCTGCGCCTGTACACGGGAGCCAAGTTCGTCACGGCGGAGCAGGTGGGGCCCGGCGGCGTCTGCGCCGTCACCGGCCTGACCGCCACGGAGAACGGCCAGGGTCTGGGCGCCGAGAGCATGGCGCAGAAGCCGCTGCTGGAGCCGGTGATGACCTACCGCATCGTCCTGCCGGAGGGGCAGGACGCCCAGACCATGATGACAAAGCTGCGGCTGCTGGAGGAGGAAGACCCCCAGCTCCGCATCCTCTACGATACCCGCCTGCAGGAGATCCACGTGAGCCTCATGGGACGGGTACAGGTGGAGATTTTGAAAAGCCTCATCGCCCAGCGCTTCGGCGTGGACGTGGAGATCGACAGCGGCCGGGTGTTGTATAAAGAGACCATCGCCGACACGGTGGAGGGCGTGGGGCACTACGAGCCCCTGCGCCACTACGCGGAGGTCCATCTGCTGCTGGAGCCCCTGCCCCTGGGCAGCGGTGTGGAGCTGGCGGCCAAGTGCAGCGAGGACGTGCTGGACCGCAACTGGCAGCGGCTGATCCTGACCCACCTGGCGGAGAAGACCCACCTGGGCGTGCTGACCGGCTCGCCCATCACCGACATGCGCATCACCCTGGCGGCGGGCCGGGCCCACCTGAAGCACACCGAGGGCGGCGACTTCCGCCAGGCCACCTACCGGGCGGTCCGGCAGGGGCTGATGCAGGCGGACTCCCGGCTGCTGGAGCCCTGGTACGCCTTCCGGCTGGAGGTGCCCCGGGAGCAGCTGGGCCGGGCCATCAACGACATCCGGGCCCGCCACGGCGCCATGGACTCCCCGGAGGACGACGGCGAAATGAGCCTGCTGCGGGGCCGGGCGCCGGTGACCGCGCTGAACGACTACGCCGCCGAGGTGGCCGCCTATACCGGCGGCCGCGGCCGGCTGCTGCTGGAGCTGGACGGCTACGACCTCTGCCACGACCCGGAGGCGGTGATCGCCGCCCTGGGCTACGATCCGGAGCGGGACGTGGAGAACACGCCGGACTCGGTATTCTGCGCCCACGGCGGGGGCTTCCCCGTCAAATGGGACCGGGTGAAGGAGTATATGCACCTGGAGAGCTGCCTGAAAAAGGAGATCCCCTACGTGCCGGCGGTGAGCCGGCGGAACCTGCAGCTGGACGACAAGGAGCTGGAGGCCATCATGGTCCGGGAATTCGGGCCCATCAAGCGGCCCTCCTACCGCGCCCCTGCCGCCGTCTCCGCCGGCGACGCCGACGCCGCGCCGGAGCTCCGGCGCCGGTGGTTCATCGTGGACGGCTACAACGTGATCTTCGCCTGGGAGGACCTGGAGCGCCTGGCCCGGGAGGACGTGGCCGCCGCCCGGGACCGGCTGATCCATCAGCTTACCAACTTCGCCGCCTTCACCCGCTGCGAGGTGGTGCTGGTGTTCGACGGCTACCGGGTGGCCCATAATCCGGGGGAAAAGGCGGATCTGCACGGACTCCGGGTGGTCTACACCAGGGAGAAGGAGACGGCGGACATGTATATCGAAAAGCTGGTGCAGGAGATCGGAAAGAACCAGCAGGTCCGGGTGGTGACCTCGGACGCCCTGATCCAGCTCTCCGCCGTCCGCTCCGGCGTGCTGCGCATGTCGGCCCGGGAGTTCGGCGAGGAGGTGGCGGAGGTGAGCCGCCAGATCGGCGAGCTGCTGGCCAAGCAGAGAAAGTCTGGCGTCAACGTGGGCCGCAACGCCCGCATCACCCGGGAATCGCCGGATGGAAAAAATTTCACGGAATCGTAAGGAATGGGCCCCCGCCCATACGTATAAGAGGTAAAGGGACCGGACGCGGCCCCTTCCGGTCAGGAGGTTTCAAATGGATAACGGCGCCGGTAGCTACCGCCGTTTCCTGAATGGTGAGGAGAGCGCCTTTGACGAGATCATGGAGGAGTCCTTCCGTGGGCTGGTCTTCTTCGTCGACGGCTACGTGCACGACGTGCACCTGGCAGAGGACATTGCGATCGACGTGTTCTCAGACCTGATCGTCCACCGTCATCGGTACAATTTCAAAGTTTCCCTGAAGACGTATCTGTTCATGCTGGGCCGCAGCCGCGCGCTGGACGCCCTGCGGCACCGCCGTGTACTGACCGCGGTGGCGCTGGAGGAGGCGGCGGAGCTGCCCGACCAGCAAACGGAGCTGGAGGAGGCGGTCCTGGCGGACGAGCGGAAGCGGGCGGTCCACGCCGCTCTGGCCCGGCTGCCGGAGGAGATGCGCGAGGCCGTCCACCTGGTCTACTTTGAGGACATGTCCTACGACGAGGCCGCCCGCGTCATGCGGAAGAACCGCAAGCAGGTGGATAACCTGCTGTATCGCGCCAAGAGGGAACTGCGCATCATTTTGGGAGAGGATGGGGAGCAATTGCTATGAGAGATATGGAGACCTGCCGGGCGGAGATCTTCCGCCGCAGCGGGGAGAGGATCCGCCGCCGGCAGCGCAGACGCCGCACGGCACTGACGCTCTGCGTGCCCCTGGCCCTGTGTCTGGTCATCGGACTTACCGTGGGGCCGGATTGGGTCCGCGTGGGCAGAGCAAACAAGGGCGCCGAGAACCAGCTGCCGTCAAGCGGGGAGAAGGCGACCCAGGTGACGGTCCTGCCCCTGGACGGGGGAGAAGAGTGGTTCTTGACCAAAACCGCCGCGGAGGAGCTGCAGGCGATCCTGGGCGGGGTCAAAGACAGGGACGCCGCCGGCAACTCAAAACATGAGGATGAGAAGGACAAAACGTCGGTATACGCGTCGGAATGCGAGATACCCAACGATGCGGAGTTCTTCGGCACCAAAGCAGACGATCAGTGCCAGGAGAGCGCATCGACGGAGCCGACCGCAACTGCGGCACTGGAGGAGCCGGCCTACCGGATCACCCTGCAGCGCGGCCAGGAGACCGTGGACTACGTGGTGACCATCGACGGCCTGGTGGAGGAGCTCACGGGGGAGCCGATCCCCCTGACCGAGGAGGAGCTGGCAGAGCTGCGCGCCGTGCTGGGCATCGACTGACGGACAGAGAGGAGAGGGACCTTATGAAGACGAAAACGGCGATCCTTTTGGGCGTTTTCACCGTGGCTCTGGTGGCGGTGTTCGCCGTGGTGATCCCCCACCTGGCGCGGGCCAGCGCCTCTGAGCCCGGCGGTGATCCCGGCGAAGAGGAGAAGGGGTCCGGCGTGACGGTCCCCGTGAGCGGGGCGGAGACGCCGGCTTCCTCCGGCGACGTGGACTACGTGGCCCAGTATATCCGCACCAACGGCTATCACGAGGAGGCGACGTACCCCCGGGTGACGATCATCCGCTCCGTGGAGGAGCTGAACGATTACTACGAGGCCAACAAGGACCTCTATTATCTGGAGCGTTGGGATAATCCCGCGTCGGATATGACCATCGGATTCCTGAACGCCTGCGAAAAGTACGGTGAGACCTATTTTAAAGACCGCATCCTGGTGCTGATCCTCCTGGAGGAGGGCAGCGGCTCCGTCCGCCACCGGGTGACCGGCGTGACCTGGAGCGACGACAAGCGGGAGACGCTGACCGTGGATGTGGACGTGATCACGCCGGAATGCGGCAACTGCGACATGGCGGAGTGGCACATCCTGCTGGAGCCGGAGGCGGGTGTGGACGTGGCGGACGAGAGCTGCGTGACGGTGAGCCTGCACCGGACGGTCCAAAAGGCCCCGTCCGGCCTGGCCTACTGTGCCGCCGACGGCGTCAGCGCCGCCCTGCGGATCCCGGAGGGCTGGACCTACGACGCCGGGATGTGCAACGGGGAGACCTGGGACTTCTTCATCAGCTTCCGGCCGATGGAGGAGACGGAGGGGCGGATCGTGCTGAGCTATATGTCCCAGGGCGTCGGCGTGTGCGGCACGGGGCTGAAGCAGAAGGAGGTCACGCTGGGCGGTTATCCGGCCTGGCAGGGCACCTATGACGGCAAGAAGACCTGGGATTTCTTTATCATCAAGGACGAGGAAAGGCCCGGCATCAGCATCTGGAACGAGGGCCTTGACTGGAAAAAGGAATACCAGCAGGAGGCCCTGGACATCCTGGAGACTCTGGAGCTGGGCGACGGCCACCTCACCGAGGCCCAGGCCGTCGAGATCGCCAAGACCGCCGTCACGGTGAAGTACGACTATACGAAAGCCCTCTATAACCAGCAGGAGGGCGCCTGGGTGGTGGCCTTCGGCCGGCGGAACTACGCCGGCGGCGATCAGCTGGTGACGGTGAATGACGGCGGCGAGATCGTGGACTCTGCCTGGGGCGAGTGAGGAAATACCGAGATGAACAAAAAGGATATCATCGCCGTTCTCGCCCTGGCGCTCTGCACCGTGTTGTGCATCGTCTGCGCGTCGGCGCTGAGCCGGGACAAAAAGACCGAAAACGATCCAGCCCAGGAGGACTTTTCCTTCGCCCTGACCTGGGGCTGCTACGGCATCAGCTCCTACGACAGCGCCACCGGGAAACTGGTGAAGACCACCGACGCCACCCATCCGGAGGACTACGTGACGGAGTACCGTCTGACGGAGGCGGAGCGGAGACAGATCTGGAAGCTGCTCCAAAAGCTGGACGCGGGGAGCTATCCCGAGGAGTACGACCCGGGAAACGGCATGTCCAAGCCGCCCATGTCGCTGGTCCTCACCGTCCGCACGGCGGAGGGGGAGAAGACCATTGCCGCCCGGGGGATCGCCGCTTCCTATGAGTCCCAGGACCCCAAGGGGCAGGAGTTTTTGAACGCCTGCCGCACCATAGAGGAGCTGCTTTACGGCACGGAGGCGTGGAAAGCCCTGCCGGACTATGAACATTACTATGCATAAGGAGGAACGAGGATGAAACGGGTTCTCTGCACGATCCTGAGCGCGCTGATGATTCTGTCTCTGGCGGGCTGCGGCGCCGGGAGCACCGGCACCGGGAACACGGTTGTCAGCCCCGGCGGCAAGACCGAGGATCTGATGGCGCAGATCACCGCCCGCCAGGTGGACGTACCGGAGCACGTGGGCGGCGGCGAAGCGATGACCGACTTTGCCGTGCGGCTGTTCCAGGCGGCCAGCGAGAAGGAGAAAAACACCCTGATTTCGCCCCTGTCCGTGGTGTATGCCCTGGCCATGACGGCCAACGGCGCCCGGGGGGAGACCCTGGCGCAGATGAAGGAAACCCTGGGCATGGACGTGGGCGGCGACTGGAACGAAACGCTCAACGCCCTGCGGCTGTCCTTGGACCGGCAGAAGGACAGCCGGCTGGATATGGCCAACTCCATCTGGTTCACGGAGGATTCCCGCTTCACCCCGGAGCAGGATTTCCTGCAGTGCAACGCGGACTACTACGGGGCGGATATCTATAAAGCCCCCTTTGACGATTCCACCCTGAAGGCCATCAACAACTGGGTGAAGGAGAAGACCCACGACATGATCCCGGAGATCCTGGACCGGATCCCGGAGGAGGCCGACATGTACCTGGTCAACGCCCTGGCCTTTGAGGCGGAATGGGACGAGCCCTACGACGAGTTCTCCGTGCAGGAGGGGAAATTCACCCTCTCCGACGGCACGGAAAAGGACGTGAACTTTCTGTGGAGCAGCGAGAGCGCCTTTCTGCCGGACGGGAACGCCCGGGGCTTTATCAAATATTACAAGGGCGGGCGCTACGCCTTCGCGGCCCTGCTGCCGGATGAGGGCGTCAGTCTGGAGGACTACGTGGCCTCCCTGACCGGCGAGCGCCTGCATCGGCTGCTGTCCCGGCCGGAGGGCATCTCCGTGATCGCCGCCGTCCCCAAGTTTGAGGCGGAATACGCCACGGAGCTGGCCGTGGCGCTGCAGACCCTGGGCATGAAGGACGCTTTTGACAGAGACCTGGCGGACTTTTCCGCCCTGGGGCATTCCGAAAACGGGAACCTCTATATCGGCCGGGTGCTCCACAAGACCTTCATCTCGGTGGGAGAAAAGGGCACCCGGGCCGGCGCTGCCACCGTGGTGGAGATGCCGGAGGCCACCAGCGCAGAGCCCGAGCCGGTGCCCGAGCCGGAGCGCGTGATCCTGGACCGCCCCTTCGTCTATATGCTGGTGGATCTGGAGACGGGCGCTCCCTTCTTCATCGGCACCATGCTGGATCCGGCGGCATAAGGCGGTAAGGTCATGCTGCTTCTGTTGAATTCACTGGCTCACCTGCTGGTGGACGGCCTGTGCGCCGCCACCGTCTTCGGCCCCGTTCAGGCCGCCGGAGACATCACGGAGCTGGTGCTGCTGTACAATACGCTGGCCTTTTCCACCCAGTGTCTGGTGGGCCTGGCGGCGGACCGGGTGCGGAGGCACGGCATAGCTGCCGCCTCCGCCATGGCGCTGGTGGCGCTGGGCTTTGCCCTGCCGGTCCCGGCGTTGCTCCGCATCTGTCTCATCGGCGCGGGCAACAGCCTGTTCCACGTGGCCGGCGGCGTCATGGTGCTGGAGCGCAGCGGCGGAAAGGCCGGGCCCCTGGGCGTCTTCGTGGCGCCCGGCGCCGTGGGTCTCGCCCTGGGCACCCTGTGGCCGCAGCTGGGCGCGGTCTTTGCCGTGGGGCTGCTCCTCTGTGCTGCGGCGGTGATCCCGCTGGAGCGCCGCGCCCCTGTGGAAAAGGCAGCGTCCCGGGCGGGGGGACCTGCGGACGTCAGCTTTGCCGTGCCCCTGCTTTTGACGCTGGCTGTGGCTGTGCGGGCGGTGGGCGGCAGCGCCGTCGCCTTCCCCTGGAAGACCGGGGCCGCCATGGCCCTGGTGACGACCCTGTGCGTCTTTGCCGGCAAGACCGCCGGCGGCTTCCTGTGCGACCGCCTGGGGGCGGGGAGGACGGCGCTGGTCTCCGTGGTCCCGGCCGCGGTGCTGATCGCCTTCTGCAGCGCCTGGGCCGTCCCGTCCCTGGCGGGGCAGCTCCTGCTGAATCTCACCATGCCGGTGACGCTGTGGCTCCTGTACCGGGCCATGCCGGATTCGCCGGGCTTTGCCTTCGGCCTGGCGGCCTCGGCCCTGTGGCCCGGCGCCATCGCCGGGGGCCTGATGCACCTGACGGGGCCGCTGCTGTGGCTGTGCGTGATCGTGAGCTTTGTTTTCGGCCTGGGGGCGATCCTCCGGTCTGAGCGAGAATTGACACGGAAAGGATGTCTGCTATCATGATGAGCAACGTATGGACACCTGTTTTTGCGGATGTAGTGTTTCTGCCCCGCTGGACGGAGATCCTGCCGGTGGTGCTGATCGTCGCCGTGGTCCTGCTGGCCGCCGGCGTGCTGATCCGCCGGATCCGCCAAAAGCGAAAAGACGGACAGGACAAGGAGGAGGATCGGAAATGAAAAAGCTGACGCTGACCGCCCTCTGGGTGATGCTGCTGACGGCGCTGGCCACGGTAACGGTGTATGCGGACCTGATCATCCCGGGGCAGCCGCGGCAGCCGTCCCCCACGCCTCCCGCGCCGGACCCCGTGCCGGACCCAGCGCCGGTGCCCACGCCGGCGCCCGCCCAGCCGGACACAACGCTGCTGATGTGCTGATCGTGGCGGTGGCGGTGATGGCCGCCGCGGTGATCGCCTGGATCGTCATTCGCAGGCGGCGCCGTGTCGGGCTGAATTAACGGAAAGGGGATGCTTGCTGTGAAAAAACTGACCGCGGGAGCCTTGTGGCTCGCTATCCTGCTGTCACTGTCCGCTGTGACGGCCTGTGCCGACATCATAGACCCGGAGCCGGCGGTGGCCGACTCACCGCAGATCACGGCGGCGATCGTGGCGACGGTGGTCATCGCCGCGGCCGTCATCGCATGGATGATCATCCGCAGCCGCCGCAGCAAATGAGGATCTTTCTTGCCTGCGCCCTGACGGTGCTCATCGAGACGCCGTTTCTGGCGCTGTGTGGCTTCCGGAAGCGGGACGAGGTGATCGTTATTGTCTGCGCCAACGTGGTCACCAACCTGCTGCTGAATCTGCTGCTCTGGCGCGTCCCCGGTCTGTACGGCCCGGCGGTCTACGGATTGGAGTGCGCCGTGGTGGCCGTGGAGTACGGGATCTACCGCCTGGCCTTCGGGCCCAGGCGGGGGCTCCTGCTGCTGACGCTGGCGGCCAACGCCCTGTCCTACGGACTGGGGCTGCTGTTGATGCCGCTGCTGTAAAAAGGAGGAAAACGAGGATGAAACGAGCGATCTGTCTTATTTTGAGCGTTCTGCTGCTGTGTGCCGCGCCCCTGGGCCTGGCCGGCTGCGGCGCCCAGCCAGGGCCCGCGGCGACACCGGAGCAGCCGGCGGAGCACCCGGAGCAGACGGGTACGTCCCAGGTGGCGGATTTGATGAAGGGGATCGCGGCCCATACGCCCGCTGCGGACGTGGATCTGACCGCGGGCAGCGTCCGCCTGGCCGATTTCGCCGTGCGGCTGTTCCGGGCGGCCAACGAGGAGGGGAAGAACACGCTGGTGTCGCCCCTGTCGGTGATGTACGCCCTGGCCATGACCGCCAACGGCGCCCGGGAGGAGACCCTGGCCCAGATGGAGACCGTCCTGGGCATGAAGGCGGAGGAGCTGAACAGGTATCTCTGCGCCTACGGGAGGAGCCTGGCCGGGGACGAGTTCGGCAGGCTGGATCTGGCCAATTCCATCTGGTTCACCCAGGACGACAGCTTTCAGGTGAACGCCGACTTCCTCCAGACCAACGCCGATTATTACGGCGCCGACATCTACCAGGCGCCCTTTACGCAGGAGACCTGCCGGGCCATCAACGACTGGGTGAAGGAGAAGACCCGCGGCATGATCCCCGAGATCCTGGATCGGATCCCGTCCGAAGCCGTCATGTACCTGGTGAACGCTCTGGCCTTTGAGGCGGAGTGGGTGGAGCCCTACCGGGAGAACGCGGTCCGCGAGGGCGAGTTCACCCGGGAGGACGGGGGCCGCGACACGGCGGAATTCCTGTACGCCAGGGAGAACAGCTACCTGGAGACAGACAACGCCACCGGCTTTATCAAGTATTACAAGGGCGGACGGTACGCCTTTGCCGCCCTGCTGCCCAGGGAGGGCGTCACCGCGGCGGAGCTGGTGAGCTCTCTCTCCGGCGAGGCGCTCCATCAACTGCTGGCCGATCCGGAGATCGTCCCCGTGGATACGGCGATGCCCAAGTTTGAGACGCGGTTCAGCACGGAGTTGTCACAGGTGCTGACAGAGATGGGCATGCCCCTGGCCTTTGACGGCGACAGGGCGGACTTTACCGCCCTGGGCAGGGCCGACGAGAATATCTACATCAGCCGCGTGCTCCACAAGACCTTTATCTCCGTCGCGGAGCAGGGCACCCGGGCCGGCGCCGCCACCGTGGTGGAGATGGCCAAGAACACGGCCTTCATGCCCCCCGAGGAGATCAAAACCGTCTTCCTGGACCGGCCCTTCGTCTACATGCTGGTGGACTGCGATACCCAGACCCCCTTCTTCCTGGGGACCATGATGGACGTGAACGGCTGAGAAAAACAGCAAACGGAGCGTTCCCGGCGGGAACGCTCCGTCAATTCTGTCCTGCATACTGATGCGGCCGCTTACGCGGTCGTTTTCTTTTTTCCGCCCAGGCGGTAGATCACCACCAGCAGCACCGCCAGATACACCGCGGCCAGGCCCAGGGTCACGTAGCACATGACGTCGGATCGGGCGGCCATGGAGATCAGCACCAGCACCGGGGCGCCGAAGAGGATACCGAAGCTGCTGCCGGTGATCAGGTTGTTGGCGGCGGGAGTCTGCAGCTCCGGGTCGATCTCCCGCAGCAGCAGCACGCCGGAGCTGATGGTGCCGGTGAGCATGCCGTACATGGAGATCAGGCCCTCCTCGTAGTAGTCTCCGTAGATACGGCGGCACACGATGGACAGGTACAGCCAGGTGAACACGGCGCCGGCTGCCGCCAGCAGGAGGAAGGGGACCCACAGACCGCTGAGATCCTCCAGATTGATGGCGGCGATGCCCGCCACGATCATCACGTCGAAGAAGAAGCCGGAGATCCGGTTGAGCAGATAGTTGTTCTGATACTGGTGGACCACGACCCGGGCCTTTTTCGCCCGGCCCAGCAGGTAGCGCACCAGAATGGCCAGGGCGGAGCCCACGATGAAATTGAAGCCCCACAGCAGGGTGTTCAGGGTGTTGGCCAGGCCCTGGGAGATGGCGGCGATGCCGGAGGTCAGCCCCCGGGTCACCAGATAGGTGCACAGGTAGACGATGAAGATCAGGGCCAGCTGGACGGAGAGCTTGTCCACCGAGTCGGACACGGGGATCTCGCTACGGTCCTGGAAGTAGTCCACCGTCAGCTCCGGACGCCCGGCTCCGTTACCGGAGCCTTTGCGGCGGCGATAGAGCACGTTCACCATCACCACACCCACGATGCAGGCGCAGAGATAGCCGGCGGCGGCGATGGCCAGGCCGAAGCTGTGGCCGCCTGAGAAGCCCATGCTCTCATAGCTGGCGCCGATGTTGTTGGCCTGGCCGGGCCCCTGACCGTAGCCCATGGGCAGCAGCAGACCGGCGGCCTTGAACAGGCCGGGCATCACCGTCCAGGACAGCAGGATGGTGATGATGAGGCCGATAACGCCCTGCACCATGTAGGCGCCCACGATCAGCGCGCCGGACTTGACGCCGGTGAGCTTCTCCGCCCGCTCCCGGCCCGCCTCGGGCACCCGCAGCGACATGGCGATGAAGCCCAGGGCAATGCCGTGGTAGACCAGGGTCTCCAGGATGGTCTCATTCAGATGGATGAGGCCCGTGTGCTTCAGGATCAGCAGCAGAAAGCCGCCCAGGACGGCCACGGGCATCATGCTCTTGCGGATGAAGGGCACCTTGCTGCGCAGAAAGCCCGCCAGCAGGATCGCCGCGGCGATCAGGCCCAGCTGGATGACGATGCTCCAAAGAGAAGTGTTGGCAGCGGAATAATCCATCGTTACGCCTCCTTATCCGGCCCCGCGGAGGCGTTTTTCCACACGGCCAGATATTTTCGCAGGCTGCAGCCCTCGCCGCAGCGCAGCTCGTAGTAATCCTTGCCCACGGTGAACAGCAGGATGTGCCGCTTCACCATGGCCATGTTGTCGATCCCGGTCAGCGGGAAGGCGGCGTCGCCGCAGCAGAGACAGCCGCCCCGGATGGACAGGGTCTGCCCCGGCAGCCGCTCCGTCCGGTGGCCCGACAGGACCTTGCGGAAGGAGCGCACCGGGTCGGAGAACAGCTCCTCGCCGTGGATAAAGCGGCCCGCCGCCAGCTCCCGGTGCTGCCAGCGGTCCCACTGGCCCACGTTGGCAAAGGGATCGCCGGGCAGGAACGAGCCGTTTTCCAGGTAGCGCTCCTCCAGACCGCAGCCGGTGCAGCGCAGCGTATCGCCCCGGCTGACCAGGGTGCCGATGCGGCGGCAGCGGGGGCAGAGAAAGAGGGCGGTCTCCAGCTGTTCGGCCAGGTCCCGGCCCCGGTACGGCGCCGGCTCCGACGCCTGGCGGGCCCAGGCGTCCTCGCCGATGTCCCGCTGGATCAGGGCGGTGATCTCCGGCCCCTTCATTTTGCGCAGCTCCTCGGGGGGATAGACGCCCACGGCGTGGCCGTGGAGCCGCCCCCTGCGGCCCTTTTTAGCCCAGCGGGGCCAGGTGAGATAGCCGCCCTCCAGCCGGTAAGTCACCAGGGTGGCGCCGCTGGCGCGCACCAGCTTGCCGGTGGCGGGGAAGATGGGATTGGTGAGCCCGTCCCAGGAGCAGTCGCCCTCGGCGAACAGGCACACGGAGCGGCCCTGCCGCAGGCGGCGCAGGATCTCCATCACGGCGTCGGCTCCGCTGTCGCCCTTTTTGCGGGCAATGGGGTGGAGCAGCCAGTCGATGAGGCGGGAGAGGACCGGCAGGCGGAAGATATGCTCGCTGGCCACGTAATACATCTGCTTGCGGGGGAAGCTCATGGCCACCAGGAAGGGGTCCCAGTTGGTCACGTGATTGGGGATCACGATGCAGGGACCCTCCACCGGACAGGGCTCGCTGGTCAGGGCGAAGCGCCGGTGGAGATAGCCGCGGACCAGGATCTGCAGGATCCGCCAGACCTTTTCATGCCGGGCATAGGCATCCATGGCAGCACCTCGCTCTCTCATCCCGGATCGGAATTCATACACGGATATTGTAGCGTGACCACCGCGTTTTGGCAAGCAAAAAACGCCCCGGCGCGACAGATTTTGCCGCGCCGGGGCGGGTACGGGTCGGCCGGAGACGCCGCTTACTCGCCGATGCGATAGACCCGGTGGGCCGCATCGTACCGCGCCAGGTTCAGGAACCGGACGTGGAACCAGCAGGAGCGGTAGCAGACCCGGGTGATCACGTCGTCGTTCCACAGCAGCAGGCGGCAGCTGGTGTGGCTGGTGAAGGTCTGCCGCTGGGGACGGCCGTCGGCGCTGATGCCGAGGAACGCGCCGCTGTCCGTGTCCCAGGCGCCGATCTCCCCGGAGCCCTCCAGCAGATAGGCCACGCAGCCGGACGTGTCGAACCGGGCGCCGGGGGCCATCTCGTGCAGGCGCATGTCGAAGCAGCCCTCGAACACCTCTTCGCACTCCGGCGGGAGGAAGGACAGCCGCGGATCGGCGGCGATGTATTCGTAAAGGGATCGTTCCATAGGGAGTCCTCCGCAAAAAGATCATAGAATAGATTGAATGTAAAACTAAACGCAGCTTGGTCTTGACAGAAAAAGTTTAACACCTAGAATTAGAGCCAAGGGAACCAGGGATGTCCGGATATATCCGGGAAAGGCTCGTGGAACCCCCAAGAAACTGCCAGGATCAACAGCAAAAAGCGCATGTCAACCAGACGGCGGTCGTATTTTTTGAAAAAGAAAATGCAACCTCCGCCACCAGACGGTATAGAGACTGTCCGGTGAGGGTTCGTTAGAAAGAGTTAACGGATTCTTAGGTTGAGAAGCTTTGGGCTGAGCGTAACCTCGTCAGGTGGGACTGGGTGGAGGTTAAGCAGATCCAGCAGTTTCTTTTCGTTTTTGCCAATGAACAGGTCAAAAGGAGTTTGGTTGCCAAGGACTTCTCTCGGTTCACTGTTCACATGGCAAAGGGCCAAAGTGAGATCCTGCGCAGTCAGTTTTGTGAAACTGGTCCCTTTAGGGAGGATCTTGCGAAGCTCGACATGGCTTCTCTCAATGTGTGGCTTTTGCCAGGACGCCTGTGGATCGCAGAAAAACACGCGGGTACGGAGACAATTACGTTCAGAGTGTTCCAAACTGATGGGGTCCTTGAATTCGACACCGTTGTCAGTGAGAATGACGGGAAACAGCTCCCGGAATGCAGCTACGCCCAAGTGGTTGGTCAGATGATCAAATACCGCAAGGACACCACGCTGTGTGGCGTCCTGCAGGAGGAAGGCAATGAGGAAATTGCTTTTCTCAAAGGTAAAAGTAAGCAGGCATTTCCTGCATCCTCTGGCGCTTTTGACAGTATCCATCTCTACGGCAGGGAGTTCCGGGTTCTCGGCACGGAATGCCTCAAAGACTTCTATTGTGCGGCCCCGACGGTATTTGTATTCGGCATGAGTAAGTACCGGCCTGTTGTTCTTTCTCGGGCGATAGGACACTTTTCTCGGCAGATGGATATCCTGTACTCCGAAGACATTTGCGCTCACGTAGTTGTACAGTGTTTTTTCTGACAGGCCTATTTCTTTCCTGTGGTTGGCCAGGATCTGGTTAATGGATTGTCCCTTTCTCACAAGCGGCGAGATCAGCTCATCGATACGCTGCAGTTCCTCCGGGGAGGTCCGGATTCCTTTCCGGCTGGCAGAACGTTCCTGTTCATACGCACTCTGTGCCTTATGTGCTGAATAATATGCATGGTCTCTTCGGCATTTGTGTTCCATGAAGCAGCCGTTACAAACATAGGGAGGACTATTCAGTTCTTCACAGACTCTCCCTTCATAACTTTCGCAATACTGGCGGCAGTCTGCTTCTGTACATAACTTGCAGCGGTTAAAACAGGTGTCAACAGGGCATACATTCAGGCGAAGGCAACTGCTGAAAAAGGCGCAGTCATTACGCTGATTGTGGTTTCGGGATACAAATACACGGTGTCTCTTTACTTCCCGGGATATAGTTGAGGGAGACCTCTCAATCATGTCCCCGATTACTTTGAAGGAGTTTCCGAGTGCGAGACCTCGCTCTATCATAGTCCGCTCGGATATTCCCAGGTGCTTTGCCATATAGCCTCCTTCCCATCGGACAGTCATATGATTATCCTAGTTGTGAAGAAGGCGTTTGTAAACCTAAATGCAACGGTTGTAAAAGTAACAGTTTAATTTTCTAGACAATTAATTTTACATTTTTCATGAGGGCTCCGCGTATCACTGTCCGTTTTTCCGGACACCGCTTTGTTGCATAATGGGAGCATACAAGGGGATCTATATGTGATTAATTATGAAGGAGGTGCCGTCATGTCCATCAACATCTGGAACCAGCCCCATCCCCGCACGCATTTCTTTTCTCTGCCCAACGAGATCTTCACGCTGAATCTCTGCGCGGGGGAGCTGGCCATCTATGCTTACCTCCTCTACCTGGAGAACCGCAAGACCCATGAGTGCTACCCCAGTTACCGCACCATCGGTGCAGCTGTCGGCATCCACAGCAGAAACACCGTGAAAAAGTACGTGGACATGCTGGAGGAAAAGCAACTCATCTCCACCTGCCCCACGAAGGTCCTCACCGCTCACGGTGTGCGCAACGGAAATCTGCTCTATCATATCCAGCCCATTATCTTTGCCGTCCAGTACCGGGATCGTCAGACCGCGTGCCGCGTGGATGCAGAGCTGGAACGTACCAAGGCGCACTACGCTCTCCTCAAGCAGCAGCGCGAGAGAACAAATGCCATGAACTGGCGTGTGCGTTTGGAACGCAGAAGCGCCGGTTGAGTGCATGCCGCTTTGCGGCATGGCAAGTTTCGCATTTGTGGTACGGTTTCGCGCGCTGCGCGAACCGCCCCACTTCTGCCGAATGCGGGCTAGGCCCACACCCCTATTTTATTTGAAAGGAGACGCCATGGCAAAAGATCATTTCGTCCGTGCTCGTGTCACGGAATGGGAGAAGAATTTCGTTCACGGTGCAGCGCAGAAGGCGCACATGTCGGAGAGCGAATTCGTCCGGCGCTGTATTCTTTTCAACAAATTAATCATCGTTACCGGCCTGGATGAGGTGCTCACCGAGCTGCGACGCCAGGGGAACAATCTCAATCAGCTGACGCGCATGGTGCATCAAGGTGTGCTGGATGAGGTCAATATGACCGCGTGCCTGGAGGAGTATCGAAAGATATGGCAAACGTTAAATTCGTTGCAGTCTCACAGCCGTTGAGCGGGATCCTCCACTATGTGACCAACCGGGAGAAAACAGAGCAGCGTCTCATCTCCGGCGTCAACTGCGTGGCGGAGTCTGCGTACGAGGAATTCACGGCAACAAAAATGCAATTCCATAAAACGGGAGGACGCGCTTACTATCACATTGTCCAGGCGTTTGCTCCCGACGATCCGCTGGATTTTGATACCGCACATGAGTTGGGTATCAAGCTGGCGGAGCGCTTCCCCGGTTATCAATGTCTCGTGGCGACGCACATGAACACGGCGCACATTCATAATCACATCATCATGAACTCCGTCAGCTTCGAAGATGGACGGAAGTTTCATCAGTCGGCGCAGGAGATGCGTCAGGTAAAAGAGTTTGTCAACGATCTCTGTCGGGAGTATGGTCTCTCCGTTACAGAGAGCAAAGCGGATCCGAAACGCATCCCCGATTGGAAACACGATCTGCGCTATGCGATCCGTGAAGCCATGTCGTGCACCTCTACACGTGAAGAATTCATCTCCCACATGGAAAAGTTGGGTTACAAGGTGGACTGGAACCCGGGTCACAAGTACATGACCTACACCACACCGGGCGGAATCAAATGTCGTGACAGCAAGCTGTTTGATGAGACGCTCTCCCGCAATAGTCTGGAATGTTACTATCGCTTGGGCGGTGTGAAGTATCTCTCCGCTGCGCAGAAGTCGGCGCAGACAAATCACGAACCAACGCCGATGCTGCGTGATGTGCTGATCGGCATGGGCGCGGTCTCTCTGGCGCTGGTGTCGTTGGTATCTGATGAAGAAAAACGTGACGAGGACTTCTTCCAGCAGGTTTATTACGCTATGCTTGCCGCCAATGACATCCTGGAGGTGATCCGCATGCTGCGGGAGTATCAGGATCGGGATCATCAACCATGGGAGCAGACCTATGTTTCTTCTGCCAAAATGAAACCGGAAACTGCTGACGATGATGAGCCCGAGGAAAATGATCTTTCCGCAGCGCAATCTGCTAAGCAAATCATCCCGGAGTACAACGATGACGATTACGAGTCCGATGAAGATTACGATGAAGAATACGCCCGCAACCACGGCGAAGATGATTACGATGAGGATGAACAGGGCTGGGGAATGGGCATGAGTATGTGATGGAGGTGCGGCATGAAAGAAAGCAAGTACAGGTCTTATGATGATCTGCCGCTGATGCTCAACGTGCAGATGATAGCGGATGTGCTGGGCATCTCACGCAGCAAAGCGTATGAGCTTGTGTCCTCTGCCGGGTTCCCTTCTCTGAAGTTGGGCAACCGGATCATTGTTCCCAGGGAACAGTTCGTGGAATGGGTGCGGCAGAAAACAGGCAGGTGATTTTACTGTAATAAGCGCAGAAAAATTAAGCGCAGGTGGGGTATAGAGAACTTCGAACCAAATGTGGTATACTTGCCCAAACTTTTTAAGGAGGGCATATACCATGAAAAACTACTCAGTCTCTTGTGTCATTTACGTCAGAGGCTTCGGAGAACCAGTCTATTCGATTACTCCCCCGTCTGCGACAATTGCTGAATACGGGAAAGTCGAAGCAATCAACACGTATCTGCACCGGCTTTTATATGACCCGGCAATCTATCCATACCTGCAGAATTCATATCTCATCGTGCCAGCCGCCAAGGAAATTCCCGCTGTCATGCATTAATACTCTCTTGGAGCTCTTGGAGGTTGCGCCTACAAAATAGGCGCAACCTCCCCAGGCATAATACAGTTCTGTAACCGTTTCGTGACTGGATAAGTCTCCCCTCCTGTGGTAGTTGTTGTTGCTGCAAGGAGGTGTAGATCATGCGCATAATAGAAGAACTGTTTGATGGCAACATCCAGCCCTGTGAGCGGCCTGTGCGGGACGGCTCCACATTGCAGAAGCTGGCGTCCCTGGTCATGAAAAACAACGACGCCCTGCTGACACTTCTGGATGAGGTACAGTGGGCGCGGTTCGAGCGTTACAAGGAAAGCCAGAACGAGCTGGCGGCGCAGCTGGAGCGGGAGGCCTTCACCGAGGGCTTCTGCATCGGCGCAAGGCTCGCCTTCGAGGTCATGGAACACACCGAGATCCCGTCCATCGATGATTGACCCGTCAAAAGTTGCGCCGCAGTAATCAAAGAATACGGCAGAAAGGATTGTATCGCTATGTCACAGAAGCGTCTGCTGACCAACGGCAACGCCTTCAAGCGCACGGATGACCGCTGGTGCGGTGTGGTGTGGTATATGGACGAGCAGGAGCAGCGGAAACGCAAGAGCTTCTCCGGCACCACCAAGGCCGAGGTCAACAAGAAGATGACCGACTACATCGCCGAATTCAACAAGCAGATCCTGCAGTCTGACGAGGCCAAGCGCACCGTGCAGGAGAGCATGCAGCACTGGCTCCAGGTGTTCAAGTTCTCCTCCGTGGAGCGAACCACCTATGACCGCTACGAGTGCACCGCCCGGCATCAGATCTATCCTCTCATCGGAGAAAAAGTGGTCGGCGACATCAAGGCCGCCGACCTGAAAAAGCTGTTGAATCACTGGATGAACGAAGGTTATGCCTACACCACCGTGAAGAAGGTCCACATGCAGCTGAAGGAGTTCTTCCGCTATCTGGTGGAGCAGGAGGTGCTGGACAGGAATCCCATGAACAGCGTCCCCATGATCAAGAAGGCCAACTACTTCGCCGCGCAGAACAAGGAGAATCTGCCGGAGTGCGACGCCATTACCGTGTTCACGCCGGAGGAGATTGAACTCTTCAAATCCGAGTGCTTCCGCACGTGGAGCAATGGCAAGCGGATCTACCAGCAGGTTGGGGCCTACATCCTCATGCTGAACACGGGCCTGCGCACCGGTGAGATGCTGGGCATCCTCAACAGCGACGTGGATCTGGAGAACAAGGTGCTGCATGTGCGCCAGGGCGTGAAGGAGGTCTATCACCGGAATGGTCTCGCCATCGACAGCGGCAGAGACGTGAAGGTGGGCAAGCTGAAGTCGGCCACCAGCAAGCGGGATGTACCGCTGAATGCGACTGCTATCGAGATGATAGAGGACTTACGCAGGGAGTACTACTTCGGCCCGTGTACGCCCCTTGTATGCGACGAGAGCGGGGATTACACGAGGCCGGTGAACTTCCGGAAACGGTACTATCGGATCCTGGAGGCTGCCGGCATCCAGAGAAAGGGTCTCCACGCCCTGCGGCACACCTTTGCCACGAATCTGGTGAACGGTGTAAAACAACCGGACGGCAGCATCAAGGCGCTGACGCCAAGACAGGTAGCAGATCTCCTGGGCCACAGCACGTCCCAGATCACGGAGATGTACTACGTAAAGCGGGACAACAGCAGGCTCGTGGGTGCGACGGATGAGTTTGACTTGTGAAACTGCATCAATTTGGATGCGCGGAATAAAGGGCTGTCGCATTATAATTCCTAAACCAAGCAGATTTGCAGAGAATATGTATCTATTTGGAGATTTTTTCTCCAAATAGACATTTTTCTATTGCATTTTCACATCTACACATTATAATGTAATTATATCTCGGAGAGGAGGAGAATCTAGTGCTAATTAAGTTGTCAGTCGAAAATTATAAGTCCTTTGACCACAAGGAAGAATTGTCGATGATTTCTTCTAGCAAGCTTCAAGGAAATAAGACTCATCGAATGAAAATTAAACAAACACAGTTGTTGAAAAACGCCGTTGTATATGGTGCAAATGCATCTGGCAAATCAAACTTGGTTGCAGTTTTTGCATTTATTAAGACCGTTCTGGTAGGAGGCCTTCCCGTTGGGTCTGTGGCTGATTTCTGTAGAAATAGAGAAGTAAACGCAGATCGTGAAAGTTTCTTTGAGTTACAGTTCACAGTTGATGATACTTTCTATGCATATGGATTCTCGGCTATTCTCAGCCAAAGAAAGATTACTGAAGAATGGCTGTATGAACTAATGCAAGATGGTGGGTCACATCAATTGTTTATCAGAGAAGGAAGAAATGCTCCTGTTCTAGGAAAAGATGTGAAGTTATCTGCAACCGAAAAGCGTAGATTTGGCGTCTATTCTGAGGATTTTGCGGGGCAAGACACACAACTGTTCCTTACAGAAATGAGCCGAGGGAAGAGATACAATAAGAATTCCAAGCTTATCTTCTTCCCAGAAGCTTTCAATTGGATCACAAGAAATATTATAGTAATCAATCCAAATATAGGAATATCTAATTCGGAAGTATTCTATAATGATGAGTCTTTGGATAGTATCAGTAAACTAATTCAAACTTTTGATACAGGTGTAACTGATATCAAGACTCGTCAGATAACCATTGAGGAAATGAGTAAAATGATTCCTGCAGAAGTGCTTCAGAGCATTTTTACTCATTTGAAGGCGCAGATACAGATGTCAAATGCGCTAAGTATTCAAATGACTTGGCGTGTGGCGGATGGTTTCTTTAATATTCAGGTTAAAGAAAACTCAGAGCCAGAGATAACAACACTTGTGCTAAAACATGGTCGGTCTGCTTTTGACTTCAGCTTTTCCGAGGAATCAGATGGAACCAAACGACTATTTGATCTAATAGATATGCTTCTTACTGACCGTCCAGATACGGTTTTTGTCGTGGATGAGTTGGAACGTAGCTTGCATCCAAAACTCACAGAGCATTTTCTTAAAATGTTTATGGAAGCTCATAATGAGATTCGGATGCAATTGGTGTTCACAACACATGAAGATACCATAATGGACCAAGATCTCTTCCGTAGAGATGAGATTTGGTTTGTTGAAAGAGATGCAGATAATGCAAGCAAAATATACTCTCTTGATCGGTTCAAGGAAAGATATGATAAAAAGCTAAGTAAAGCGTACCTTGAGGGACGGTATGGTGCCATTCCTGTGTTCCGGCAATTCTCATTCCAAAAAGGAGAATAACCATGCCGATACACACTTATACGAACTGGAACAGTCGTCCTTCTGACGGGGAAGATCGGGTTGAACCATATCGCAAGTATTTTTTCATCTGCGAAGGAGCAAATACTGAGACATTCTATTTTAGAAGACTTGTTGATCTGAGAAAAGATCTAGGAATCCATCCACTAATTGACGTTCGGCTTTGGGAAAAAACTGATGAAGATAGAAACCTTTCTTTTCCCAAGAACTTGGCGGCCTTCGCAGCAAAACAAAAAGAACTTCCGGAGAATGGATTTGACCCTGATCGAGATAAAATGGTTATTGTCTTTGATGGTGATATTTTTGAAGAAAAGGTGCCAGGATATAGCGAATTGATAAGCTCTATCGAAGAAATGGATATTGCTGCGGTGACGAATCCGGGCTTTGAGTTGTTCCTAATCTTGCATATCAGCGGAAGCTATGAGAAATACATCAAGGATCACGAGGCAGAATATCTTCTTGTAGACAATACGGGAAAATATTCTCATGCAACAGCTGTTTTTCTTGAGTTGACAGGAATGAATTCAAAAAGAAATCCCGCTATCGGTAATTTAGCTGAGAACGTACTTGTAGCTATTGCTCAGGAAAGACTGATCAATCAAGACATTCACCATATTAAAGGAATTGTTAGCAGCAATATTGGAAGGATTATTGAGGGAATAATAAACGAGAAGCCCGACGTGTAATTATTTTGTGTCTCCATGCAACAAGTAGGTGGATTATTCCCTGCCCATTGTCTTTCTGCAAACCTCGGTAACTGCGAATTGATAAGAGGCAATTAAATCTCATATCACTCTTTGATGCTCTTTTGATGCTGCAGCAGATGGAAACGTTCAAAACAGACGTCACCGGATGGCACGATTGATGCTCCTTTGCCGCTGCGCCAGAGCATCAAATAACCGCGTGCCGCGATAATTGGCCCCAAAAAGTGACGAAAAACACCCGATTTCATACGAAATCGGGTGTTTTCTTGGCAGGGGCAGAAAGATTCGAACTCTCGACACGCGGTTTTGGAGACCGCTGCTCTACCAGCTGAGCTATACCCCTATATGTGGGTCTTACTATCCATGTAAGCCCTATTTCAATCACGGCCGGGCCGTGTAATCTTTGGTGGGCCTTCGGGGACTCGAACCCGGGACCGGACGGTTATGAGCCGTCTGCTCTAACCAACTGAGCTAAAGGCCCAAG
>JAFRSI010000062.1 GCA_017427645.1 Oscillospiraceae bacterium
CACCGAGGTGTGGGACGCCCTGGATGAGATCATCAAGGACCATCCCGTCATGCTCAACCGCGCCCCCACGCTGCACCGCCTGGGCATCCAGGCCTTTGAGCCGGTGCTGGTGGAGGGCCGCGCCCTGAAGCTGCACCCCCTGAACTGCACGGCCTTCAACGCCGACTTCGACGGCGACCAGATGGCCATCCACGTGCCCCTGTCCGCCGAGGCTCAGGCCGAGGCCCGCCTGCTGATGCTCAGCGCCAACAACCTGCTGCGTCCCCAGGACGGCGGCCCCGTCACCGTGCCCACCCAGGATATGGTGCTGGGCTCCTACTACCTGACCTTCGAGCGGTTTGAGAACGGCGTCAGCCAGATGACCAACGACGAGTTCTGGCCCGAGGGCGTGGACTTCGCCCTGGCCGGCAAGAGCTACGACGAGCTCACCGACGAGGAGAAGGCGGGCGTCCGTCTCAACGCCTACCGCGACGAGGATGAGGCCCTGATGGCCTACAACGAGCACGTCATCGGCATCCACCAGCCCATTCTGGTGCGGGTGAACAAGAACCTGGACGGCGTCACGGTCTCCCGCGTGGTGCGCGCCACGGTGGGCCGCATCATCTTCAACCGCAACATCCCCCAGGATCTGGGCTTTGTGAACCGCTTCAACGAGGACGGCACCCCCGGCGAGCACTTCTTCGACTATGAGATCACCGAGACCTGCGGCAAGAAGCTGCTGGGCAAGATCGTGGACCGCACCATCAAGAAGTACGGCTTCACCATCGCCGCCGAGGTGCTGGACAACATCAAGGCCACCGGCTACAAGTACTCCACCCGCGGCTCCATCACCATTTCCATCGCGGATATGACGGTGCCCCAGAAGAAGTACGAGCTGATCGCCGAGACCGAGCAGCGCGTCATGGACATCGAGGAGCAGTTCAACTGGGGCTTCATCACCAACGACGAGCGCTATAAGCTGGTGGTCCGTGAGTGGGAGAAGACCACCCAGGACGTCACCGACGCCCTGACGGAGAACATGAACCGCTACAACCCCATCTTCATGATGGCCGACTCCGGCGCCCGCGGCTCCATGAAGCAGATCCGCCAGCTGACCGGCATGCGCGGCCTGATGGCCAATACCGCCGGCAAGACCATCGAGATCCCCATCAAAGCCAACTTCCGCGAGGGCCTGTCCGTGCTGGAGTACTTCACCTCCTCCCGCGGCGCCCGCAAGGGCTTGGCCGATACCGCTCTGCGTACCGCCGACTCCGGTTATCTGACCCGCCGCATGGTGGACGTCTGCCAGGACGTCATCATCCGGGAGGACGACTGCGGCGTGGACAAGGGCATCGTGGTCAGCGAGATCAGCGAGGGCGGCCAGGTGATCGAGAAGTTCTCCGAGCGCATCCGGGGCCGTTTCCCCGTCCGCGACATCCTCAAGCCCGGCACCGACGAGGTGCTGGTGTCCAAGGACCGCATGATGGACGAGAGCGACGCCGCCCTGCTGGAGAAGTTCGACATCCACTCCGTGGAGATCCGGACCGTGCTGACCTGCAAGGCCCACAGCGGCATCTGCGCCAAGTGCTATGGTATGAACCTGGCCACCAGCAAGCCCGTGGCTCCCGGCGAGGCGGTGGGCATCATTGCCGCCCAGTCCATCGGCGAGCCCGGCACCCAGCTGACCATGCGTACCTTCCACACCGGCGGCGTGGCCGGCGGCGACATCACCCAGGGTCTTCCCCGTGTGGAGGAGCTGTTCGAGGCCCGCAAGCCCAAGAAGATGGCCACCATCGCCGAGATCGGCGGCAAGGTCCGCTTCGAGGAGGCCGCCAAGGGCAGCCTGCTGAACATCATCGTCACCGCCGACGACGGCGACACCCGCACCTACGCCGTGCCCCACACCGGCCTGCTGGTGAAGGACGGCGAGGAGATCGAGAAGGGCCGCCAGCTGCAGGACGGCGCGCTGAATCCCCACGACGTGCTGCGGATCCGCGGCGCCAGCGCCGTGCACAATTACCTGATCCAGGAGGTCCTGAAGGTGTACCGCCAGCAGGGCGTGGATATCAACGACAAGCACATCGAGGTCATCGTCCGCCAGATGATGCGGAAGGTCCGCGTGGAGGATTCCGGCGACACCCGTCTGCTGTCCGGCTCCATGGCCGACGTGCTGGAGGTGGAGGATGAGAACGAGCTGATCCGCCGCCGCAATGCCAACGGTGAGACCAATGAGAACGGCGAGCCTCTGGCCGAGGCCACCTATACCCAGATCCTCATGGGTATCACCAAGGCCTCTCTGGCCACGGATTCCTTCCTGTCCGCCGCCTCCTTCCAGGAGACCACCAAGGTGCTGACCGAGGCCGCCATCAAGGGCAAGGTGGACCGCCTGGTGGGCCTGAAGGAGAACGTCATCATCGGCAAGCTGATCCCCGCCGGCGCCGGCCTGAGCGCCTACCGCCAGTTTGCCGAGGAGCTGGTCCCCGAGCCGGAGCCCCCCGCCGAGGAGCCGCCCGCTCCCATGGAGACCATCTACAGCAACGCGCTGTAAGCTATCGGATAACGACAAAAATGCCGCCCCGCCGGGGCGGCATTTTTGCATGGAGGGAAAGCGCCTCAGCCTGCCGAAAAGAGGCTTTGCCGCTTTTCGACAAGCTGACAATCCCCCGTGCAGTACGCTGCACGGGGGATTGCTTTGCTGCAGATAAGAGCTTTTGCGGCTGCCGGTCAACCGGCCACGTACAGGGTGGCCGGGGCGGAGGTCACGGTCTTGCCGCTGCTGTCCGTCACCTTGCAGCGGAACTGCATGCCGCTGCGGGCGGCGGTGACCTCGATGCTCATGGTCGCAGCAGTGGCACCGGTGACGTTCGCGTTGTACCACTTGCCGTCCCTCAGGGACTTGTACTGCCACCGGTAGCTCAGGCCGTCGCCCTGGGCCTCCACAGTGAAGCTGGCGATGTCGCCCACGGCGCCGGTGTAGTCCTCCGGCTGGGC
>JAFRSI010000063.1 GCA_017427645.1 Oscillospiraceae bacterium
GACGGAAAGGAAGAAAGTCTGAAAGAAACCCATCAGGGGTGTCTTTCAGCTTTATAATCCCCGTTTTCCGAACTTTTTTGAAAGTTCGGAAAACGCTTCAGCTTGTCAAATAAGCGGTAAAGCCGCTTATTTGACAAGCTGAGGAAGGGCGCTGCGAAAGCAGCGCCCTTCCTCTTTTTGCGTCTGAATGAGAAAAAAGAGTACCATTTTACGGGAATATCAGGTATAATAGAACATAATAAAAGCGCCCGCCGGGCGTAAGGGGGAGAAGACGATGATCCTGACCGAAAAGAAGCTCTTTGTCCTGGAGACAGCCCATACCGGCTATGCTTTCCGCGTCACGGAGGGTGGCGTGCTGCAGCACCTGTACTACGGCAGCCGTCTGCCCAGATCAGAGGACTACGACAGCGCGCCGGTGATGCTGAACCAGCCGGGCAACGCCCTGCTGGACGGCGACGGCCTGTGCCGGGAGGACCTGCTGCAGGAGGCCGGTACTCTGGGCTGGGGCGACCTCCGGGAGCCGTTGGCAGACGTGACATTCCCCGACGGCGGCAGAAGCTGTGATTTTCGCTTTTCCCATTTCGAACGGCCGGAGGAGGCGTCACCGGATGGCTTGCCCTCTGCCCTGGGCGGGGAGACGCTGAAGGTCGTGCTCAAGGAGCGCACCCATGAGCTTTATCTGGAGCTCTACTACACCGTGTTCGAGGACGAGGATGTGATTGGCCGCTGGAGCCGCCTGATCAACGACGGCAAGGAGCCCGTCTGGGCGGAGCGCCTGATGAGCCTGCAGCTGGATCTGCCGGCGGACGCCTATGAGCTGATTACCTTCCGGGGCGCCTGGGCCAGGGAGATGGAATTCGTGCGCCAGGACCTGCAGGGCGAGCTGCGCTGGAGCAGCCGCGCCGGCGTCAGCTCCAACCGCTGCAATCCCTTCGCCATGGTGTGCCGGGCCGGGGCAGGGGAGGAGCACGGCGACGTATGGGGCCTGAATCTGCTCTATTCCGGCAACCATCTGGGCACCGCCCAGATCAACGCCTACGGTTCTGCCCGGCTGACCCAGGGCATGGGACCACTGCGCTGGCAGCTGGAACCCGGCGCGTCACTGGATGCGCCCCAGGCGGTGATGGCCTACTCGCCGGAGGGCTTCGGCGGCGTCAGCCGCTGCATGCACCCCTTTGTGCGGCGCCGTATCGTCCGCGGCTATTGGCAGGACCGGGAGCGTCCCGTGCTGCTCAACAGCTGGGAGGCCCTGTATTTCAAGGTCAGCGCCCGCCGTGTGGTGCAGCTGGCCCGCAGCGCCCGGGATATCGGCGCAGAGCTGCTGGTGCTGGACGACGGCTGGTTCCAGGGCCGCAGCGACGACAGCCACGCCCTGGGCGACTGGACCGCGGACAGCAAGAAGCTGCCCGGCGGCCTGGCTGCCCTGGCAAAGGACGTCAACGCCCAGGGACTGGACTTCGGCCTGTGGGTGGAGCCGGAGATGATCAGCGAGGATTCGGACCTGTACCGGGCCCACCCCGACTGGATCCTGGGCCATGCCGACCAGGCCATCGGGCGCAATCAATACGTGCTGGATCTGACCCGGCCGGAGGTCTGCCGCTATGTGTGCGACAGTATGAAAAAGCTGCTGGAGGAAGCCAATATCCGCTATATCAAGTGGGATATGAACCGCATTCTCGGCGACGTCTTTTCTCCGGCCCTGCCCGCTGCGCGCCAGGGGGAGACGGAGCACCGTTATGTACTTGGCCTTTACAGCATCCTGGCGGAGCTGACGGAGGCCTTTCCTGAGGTGCTGTTCGAGAGCTGTGCCAGCGGCGGGAACCGCTTTGATCTGGGCATGCTGTGCTATATGCCCCAGGTCTGGGCCAGCGACAACACGGACGCCGCCTGCCGCAGCGCCATGCAGTGGAACTACAGCTACGGCTATCCCCAGTCGGTACTGGGCTGCCACGTGTCCGACGCCCCCAACCACCAGACGCTGCGCCGCACGCCGCTGGACAGCCGTTTCAGCGTGGCGTCCATGGGCGTGCTGGGCTACGAGCTCAACCCCGGCGAGCTGAGCGCCGACCGCCGGGAGCGGATCCGGGAACAGATTGCCTACTATAAGGCCCACCGCCGTCTCTTCCAGTTCGGACAGATGTATCGCTGTCCCAGTCCGGAGGGGGAGCGGTTTACCATGGCGGTGGCGGAGGACGGAGCACAGGCGGCGGGCGTCCATTTTGCCGCGCTCAACCGTCCCAATCCCATTCAGGCGCCGCTGTATTGCCGGGGATTGGCGGGGGAGAGGGTTTACCGCGTTACCAACCGCCCCACAGAGGTCCGGCTGAAGGACTTTGGCTCCCTGGTAAACTACATCGCGCCCATCCGCATCCACGCCGGCTCTCTGGTGGAGAAAGTGGCTGATCAGGTAGTCAAGCTGCCGGCGGACCAGCTGGATCTGACCGCCTCCGGCGAGGCCTTCTGCCGCCGCGGCTTCTACCCGGTACAGCCCTTCGGCGGTACGGGCTTCAACGGTCCCACACGTCTGATGAAGGACTTTGACAGCCGCCTGTATCTGTGGACGGCGGATGCGGAGTGAAACAGAAACAGCAGGAAAGAATGACGGCGACAGGCGGCGGAAGAGGCTTCCGCCGCCTGCTTTTTCTGCTGCCTGCAAGTGCAGTGGCAGAGAGGGAAAACCTACCAAAGAGTGGGCGGAATCCGGCGGCTTTTTTGATCGGACCGTGAATTCTGACTTGCTATTTCGCGTGTCCCGGATTATAATAAAATAGATAGCGTGTAAACAAAACGCGTCCCTTCCAGCGCAGTGCGTGAACCCGAAAAAGCGCGGGGGAGGGGCGCAAATAATGCCGTTCTTTCCGCATTTTTCCAGCCGCAATCTGCGCGGACCAGGCGGAAATACATTTACGGAAGTTCCTATTCACACCGGACCAGAGGAGGAAAACGTATGAGAAAAACCCTGAAGCAGATCCTTTCCCTGCTGCTGGTACTGTCCATGGTCGCATCCTTTACCGTAACGGGATGGGCTGTGGAGAGCGCTGACGACAACAGCGACGCCTCCCGGGGCGTGGAGCTGGAGATGGAAGATCTGGACCCGGCCACCTTGCATGTCCCCAAGCTGGGTGAGGTCGAAGAGACAGATGAGCAAACGGCAGAGCCGCTTGCATTCTCTCCCGGCGACATTGTCCGCGTGTCCATTTTCCTGGACAAGCCCGCCGCACTGGACGCGGGCTATTCCATGAAGGGCGTGGGCACCGACAGCGCCGCTGTCAGCTACCGCGAGACCCTGCGGCGGCAGCAGAACAGCGTGGCGGCCGCTATCGAGAAAACGACCGGAAGACAGCTTGACGTGAAGTGGAATATGACGCTGGCTGTCAACGCCATCTCCGCCAATGTCCGCTATATGGATATTGTCAAGATCGGCATGGTGGACGGCGTGAAGAAGGTCGTTCTGGAAAACCAGTATGAGGCTCCGGATGACGACGTGGCTGAGCCCAACACGGCCAACACCAGTGAGAACATGGTGGGGGCCACCCAGGCCTGGGCAGATGGCTATACCGGCGCCGGCAGCAGGATCGCCATCATCGATACCGGTATCGATACCACCCACCAGTCCTTCGACAAGGATGCCTTCCGCTATTCTCTCAACCTGACCGGCGGAATGGTCAACCTGATGACCAGCATCCCCAGCGGACTGAACGGCCAGGGTATCAGCTTCGGCGATAAGATCCCCTTCGGCTATAACTACGTCGACAAGAACACCACCATCACCCACACGGAGGATACCCAGGGCAACCACGGCTCCCACGTGGCCGGCATCGCCGCTGCCAACCGCTATATCAAGAGCGGCAGCACCTATCAGAAGGCCGCTGAGACCGTTGGCGCAGTGGGTATGGCGCCCGACGCACAGCTGCTGATCATGAAGGTGTTCGGCGCTGCCGGCGGCGCGTACGACTCCGACTATATGGTGGCCATCGAGGACGCCATTGCGATGGATTGCGACGTGGTGAACCTGTCCCTTGGCTCCGCCGTACAGGGCTTCACGTACTCCGAAGAGTACCAGGACATCATGAACAACCTGGTCAACAAGGCCCACAACGAGGGTATGGTGGTGTCGATCTCCGCCGGCAACTCCTACGACTTCGCTTTTTTGACGGAATCCGGCAATCTGTATAAGGACGACGTCTATTATCACACCGGCGGCACTCCCGGCACCTACGTCAACAGCCTGTGCGTGGCTGCGGCCCAGAACACCATCACCAAGGGCACGCCGCTTACCTTCAACGGCAGCCAGACGGTGTACTATGCCGAATCGACAGACGACGGCGAGGGAAATACTTACAGCAATCCCCTGATGAGCACCATCAAGGGCTCCTACACCTACGTATACATCGACGCGGTCGGCAATCCGGAGGACTATTCCACCGTCAACACTGCGGAGAGCCTCTCCGGCAAGATCGTTATCGTCAATCGCGGAGAGCTGTCCTTCTCTGAGAAGGGCAACAACGCCGCGAACTACAATCCCAAGGGCATGGTCATCGCCAACAATGCCGACGGCGTGATCCATATGAACCTGGCTGACTACACCGGCACCTTCCCCATGGTCAGCATTACCCTGAAGGACGCCAACCAGATCAAGGCCGGCGGCACACAGAAGACGGCCGGCGGGATCACTTACTACACGGGCACTGTGACCGTCACCGACGTGGAGTCCTCCGTCGTTATTGACCGCTCGGAGGCCACCATTACCGATTTCAGCTCCTGGGGCGTTCCCGGATCCCTGATCATGAAGCCGGAGATCACCGCTCCCGGCGGCGATATCTACTCCGTCAACGGCGCCAACAAGACCACCTCCGGTGGTACGGCGGGCGGCTCCGACCAGTACGTGAGCATGTCCGGCACCTCCATGGCTGCGCCCCATATCACCGGACTGACCGCCGTGCTGGCGCAGTACCTGCGGGAGAACCCCGTTTCCGGCCGAAATGCGCAGCTTGCTGCCAGCTATTCCACCCGCGCTATCCTGCAGAGCCTGCTGATGTCCACGGCGACTCCCATGAAGCCGGAGAGCGAATATCTCCCCGTTTTGCAGCAGGGCGCCGGCCTGGCTGACGTCAGCAGGGCCATTCACTCCCCCTCTGTGGTCATGATGACCGACGAGGGCAACACCCTCACCGCCCGTACCGGCGCCATTGCAGACGGCAAGGTGAAGGCGGAACTGGGCGACGACCCCGCCAGGGCCGGTGAGTACACCTTTGGCTTTACCGTCTACAATCTGACGGACGAGACGCTGACCTATACGCTGAACACCGATCTGTTTACGCAGAAGATCAGCGGGGAATACCTGTCCCGCGGCACCTCCATGCTGCCTGCCGGCGGCGTCACCTATGGCTGGAGCGGCGCGGCTGCTCCGCTGGAGGAGCATGACGTCGACATGGACGGCGACACCGACAACGACGACGTCCAGATGATTCTGGACTATCTGGCGGGCAAGTGCGACATCTCCGATCTGGATCTGGAAGCCGCCGATCTGGACGGCGACGGCGCGCTGAGCTCTTACGACGCCTATCTGCTCATTGACTGGGAGCCCGAGAGCGGCAGCACAGAATATACCGTCGCCCCCAACGACTCCGCTGCCGTCACGGTGACCATCAGCCTGACCGCTGAGCAGAGAGCGTTCCTGGCCAATTACGCCACCGGCGCCTACCTGGAGGGCTTTACCACCCTGACCTGCAGCGACGGCAGCCAGCACAGCATCCCCATCCTGGGCTTCTACGGCTCCTGGACGGACCCCTCCATGTTTGACAACATGTCCTACGTGGACGGTCTGTACGGCGCCGGGAGGACCCCCTATTCCGGCACCGCCGACACCAACTATCTGATGGTGAACTACAACGGCGCCAACGTGAAGTTCTCCGGCAACCCCTACATGGTGGAGGAGACGTTCCCGGCCGATCGGCTGGCTGTCAGCACCCACACCAATCTGATCCGGATCTCCTACAATCTGATCCGGTCTGCCGGCACCACGGGCTTTGCGGTGACGAAGCTGAACGACGCCGGTGAGGTGAGCAGTGTTCTCAACGCTGCGGTTGCAAGCAATCTGGTCAGCGGCCAGTATTACAGCCAGTCCGCCGGCTGGCAGAATACGGGGACCAAGCTGTATTCCATCAATAAAACCGTGAGCTCCTACGGCCTGGGCGCCGGCGAGCATTTCCGCGTCGGCTTCTACGCCATTCCCGAGTACAACGGCATGCTGACCAACGACAGCTACAGCGAAGAATACTCCGGCGCACTGGACAGCGTGGGATTCCAGACGCTGCTGACCGACAACGTGCTGGGCAGAGGCGCCTTCGTTGGCTATGACTTCGTGGTGGACAACGCCGCACCGGAGATCGGGGGAGCCGTACTGAACGGGAACACTCTCTCTGTTACCGCCAGCGACAATGAGAATTTGGCCTACTTGGCGATCATGAGCCTGGACGGCACGGTGAAGTATGCAGAGGTGGCGCCCGGCGCCGGCACCTACACCATAGATCTGGATGCTGCCGAGGCCATTGCCAACGCCAAAGGATACGTGGCTGTCTTTGTCGGTGACTATGCGGGCAACGAATCCGCTGTGGCCGTCCGCGTCAATGACAACGCCTACGAGGAGAAAACGGTTTACGTGCTCAGCAGCAGCCTGACCGCCGGCAACGACTATCTGATTGTCAACAGCGATGCTGTCGGTTCCGGCATTGCCTTGGGACACAGCGGCACCGCTATTGCCACCAACGCTGTGACCGTGCATGCCGGTATTGCACAGACCGACGGCAAGGCGTATATCGACAGCAAGGACGTGGCGGATACGTCGGTGTGGACGGCTTCCAGCGGCATCAAGCTGCAGAACGGAAACTACTATCTGCGCCGCAACAGCAACAGCGGTACCACGCTGCAGGCCAGCACATCCAACAATTACAACACATGGACCTGGAGCGGCGATTCAAACCGCCTGGCCATGACAATCGGCGGAAGCAGCTACTATTTGCGTTACTATAACAATACGTTTGGCCTGAACACGGCGGTCAACAGCGTTTACGTCTATCAGAAGACCACTATTCTCACCGAGATAGACCCGTATAGCGTTTCTGATGTGGTCGTGACGCCTGCTTCGCTGGAGCTCTATAAGGGCAATACCGCAGATTTGACCGCCAAGGTCATGCCGCTGACGGCGACAGACCGCACCGTTGCCTGGTCCAGCAGCAATACCTCCGTGGCTACGGTAGACGAAAACGGTCAGGTCGCGGCGATCAATGCCGGCACGGCCGTTATCACCGCCACCGCCAACGGCGACAGCAGCAAGAGCGCCTCCTGCACCGTGAACGTGGTATCCGTCACCAAGGCGCTCAACGGTATCGTCTGGGACGAGGCGGGTGACGTATACTTCTCCGGCTTCAATACCAACAATCTGCCCGTCTGGACCAAGCTGAACGATTCTGCTGTCGGGAAGCAGCTGCTGAATGCGTTCATGAGCGATGCCAGAACGCTGTACGCCAGCACCTGTGACCCCAGCGACACCTCGATTATTTACAGTGTCAACCGCACTACCTACGCGCTGACGGAATATGGCACGAACTACGTCCCGGCCTTCGGTATGGCCCGTGCCTCCAGTCGCTACACAGGCTATTTTGTTTACGGCTTTGCCAAATACCTGATCTTCGGCAATCTGGAACCGGAGACGGAAGAGGACCTGGGCACCTTCAGCGGCCTGCCCTACGGCCTGCTGGATCTGTCCGAGACAGATGTGGGCGGCGCCTACGTCTGCGGCGTCTGTGCCAAGAGTGTCGACACGATGTCCTCCGCCTACTATTTCCTGGATGAAACCGGCAAGATCTGGCAGACCACCATGTCCATCGGCAACAGCGTGTCTTTCGGGACGCCGACTCTGGTGGTGGATACCGGGATCGGAACCAGCTTCCTGTATCAGTCTCTGTACTATGACGGGACGAATATCTATTGGTCTCACCAGGCAGACAACGAGTCCGAGATGATCATCGTCAACACCAAGAACAATGCCGTCTACCACGCCGGAAACTTCGGCGAGGGCGTGTGGCCTGTGGCCGGCCTGTACGTCAACGGTTCTGCCGCTCCCGCCTCTGCTGAGGATGAGGAGCCTATGACCCTGACCGACCTGACGATCCAGGCGACCCGCGACGAACTGATGACGGACGAGATCCGCGCCCGCATGGCGGCTGAGGCGGAGAAGTTCGCTCCCACCGAGGCTCCCGCCTATGGCGGACTGAACGCCATCTCCGGCCCTGTCTCCGCCGGCCGGCCTGTTTCCGATCAGCCTGATGCGCTGCTGGATCCCGAAACGGATGAGACGGGCAGCGCAGCCGTGGAGGTGTCCGAGAGGACGGCCTCCCACAACGGCCTGATCACGGTGACCTACGATCCCGAGCTGCTTACTTATGCGGGCGTGGAGAATATGCCCGCCTACTGCGCCGTCAATGCGGACGAGGAGCTGGGCGCCATCAGCATCGCCTATGCGACCAAGACCGATATCGCGGCCAAGACGCCCATCGTCCTGCTGCAGTTCAACGTCTCCTGCGAGGATTCGGAGATCACCTCCGCCACGCTGGAGCGCAATGACGAGCTGGCGCTGGAGGAGTTCACGGTGAACACCGTTTCCGGCATCGGCCACGACTGGGGCCAGCCTGTCTGGAATTGGGCTGCGGACAACAACAGCGCGACGGCGACGTTTACCTGCAGCGTTTGCGGCGACGAGCAGACGGTGGAGGCCGCCGTTACCGTGGAGACCACCGCACCCACCCATACGGAGGCCGGTGAGACGGTATATACCTTCGCCGCTGCGTTTGAGGGTGAGACGTATACCGACGTGCAGCGTGTGACGCTGCCCGCCATCGGGCATACCTACGGCACACCGGTGTGGAGTTGGAACGAGGACCACAGCGCCGCCACGGCCACCTTTACCTGCTCCTGCGGCGACGAGCAGACGGTGGAGGCCGCCGTCACCGTGGAGACCACCGCGCCCACCACGGAGCCCGGCGAGAAGGTGTATACCGCGACCGTGACCTTCCAGGGCGAGACCTATACGGACATCTATACCGAAGTCCTGCCGGTCGCACTGCAGATCATCAGCCAGCCCGAGAACTTCACCGGCCCGGTTGGCGCGATGGCCAGCTTTACCGTAACGGCGGCAGGCGAGGGCCTGACCTATCAGTGGCAGTATAAGTCCCTGAAGGACGGCAAATGGTACAACACGAAGGTCGAGGGCTACGATACGGCTACCATGCGCATCGAGGCTACCGCTGCCCGCAGCGGCATGCAGTTCCGCTGCATGGTGGCGGATGCCGGCGGCGCAACGGTGACCTCTGATCCGGCGACCTTGACGGTGTCCGTCCAGGCCCTGGCCATCACCTCCCAGCCGCAGGACTACGTCGGCTCTATCGGCGACATTGCCGACTTTACCGTGACGGCGACAGGCGAAGGCCTGACCTACCAGTGGCAGTACAAGTCCCTGAAGGACGGCAAGTGGTACAACACTAAGGTTGACGGCTACAATATGCCCACCTTCCGTATTGGAATTACTGAAGCTCGCGACGGTATGGAATTCCGCTGCAAGGTGGCAGATGCCAGCGGTGCAGCTTTGGTTTCCGATTCGGCTACGCTGCATGCTGGAGTCGCGTTTATCATTACTTCTCAGCCGGAAGACTACGTCGGCCCCATTGGGGATACCGCCAGCTTTAGCGTGGCGGCAGAGGGCGTCCGACTGACTTATCAGTGGCAGTACAAGTCTCTGAAGGACGGTAAATGGTACAACGCGAAGGCTGACGGCTACAATACGCCTACCATGCGCATCGACGTTACCGAGGCCCGCAACGGTATGGAATTCCGCTGTAGGGTGGTGGATGCCAGCGGTGCAACACTGATTTCCGACCCGGCGACGTTGCATGTCGACGCTTTGCTGGTTATTACTGCTCAACCGGAGGACTACACCGGTCCTATCGGTGATACCGCCAGCTTTACCGTGGCAGCGGAGGGGGTTGGCTTGACCTACCAGTGGCAGTACAAATCTCTAAAGGACGGCAAGTGGTACAACACGAAGACTGACGGCTACGATACGGCGACCATGCGCATCGAGGTTATCGCTGCCCGCAACGGCATGCAGTTCCGCTGCAGAGTGACGGACGTCAACGGAAAAACGGCGACCTCCGACGCGGCGACGCTGCGTGTGGCGCCCTGACCGGATCAGTCGGAACAAAAAGCCAAGAATATGGGAAAAGGGGAGGCACGGTTCGTGCCTCCCCTTTTTGGGGATATACCTGTATGACGCTGCATTACGTCCCAAAGTGTATTTGGTACAAGTGCTCCACGGCACTCAGAAAACCGGGATCGGAACGGGGGATCAATGTTCTGCCGAGATAAGGCGTCAGATCGTGATCGAGAAATCCGCCGAACAGGGGGCCCGAGCCGTAATGGTTCAGAACGGGGCCGCGGATGACCGCGCCGTCGGAAGACAGGTACTGTTCAACAATGGTGCCGCCTCCATAAAACCGTATGAACTGGTGCTCAGAAGAGGGTGCATATCCACTGGAAACGGAGAGACTGGTACACCAGCCTTCTCCCTGCCAGTGATAGGCGGTGCCGCTAAAGACGGTGTCATAGACGGGATCGTATTCCGAGTTGGTGTAGTCGACATAGCTGAGATCACCGAAAAACGCCTGCTGATATCCATTTTCGTCCGTGAAGGGCAGAATGCGCAGAAAGAATACGCGGTACTTGCCGGGATCGCCGGGACGGGCGATGCAGTAGGTGGTGCCCGGCGACAAGATTCGATCGGTGGGGATCTCCTGCGCTGCTTCGGTCCAATGCTGCAGTTGTTCAGCCGATCCGTCCGCAAATACGGGCTCATCCGGCTCCTGGGGGTCAGGCGGATCGGGAGGATACTCCGGCTCCGGCCAGGGATCGACAGCGGGCTGGGACTCCTGCGAGGCCCCGGCATTTGCCGGTGCAGGAGTCACAGACGGCGTCGGCACAGGCTGGGAGGGGGCGGAGAGGTCCGGCTGGGCGGGTTCCGCAGCTTCGGAGTTATCCGGCTCCTTCTGCCCCGATTCATCCGGCGTCGGGATCGCCGTATCCGGCGGGGATTTCAGCCCGGCCACCGGACTGTCCGCGGCCGTCGGGGCGGCTGGTTTTTCCGCCGGGAGAAAGACGGCGTTTCGGGAGCGATGCAGCAGGGGGGAGCAGGCGATCACCGCCGCCAGGAGAAGCACGGGCCATATCAGCCGGCTTCTGCGCCGGGGAGGCGGCGTCAACACCGGCTCAGCGCGCTGCGGTTTTCCACAGGCCAGGCAGAAGCTCCGGCCCTCCGGCAGCTCCGCGCCGCAGTGTTTACAGTGGTTTATCATAGATTCAAAGCCTTTCACAAAGCCGTCGCGGAGAGGTAAGGAACCTCCAGGCGGACGCTACAGAAAGCTGTCGTTGTCAGAATTGCTGGCGAACTGCTGGAACAGCTCGTCCACCACCCGGAGAAAACCGGGATCGGTGCGGGGGATGAACGTGCCGCTGCGGTAGCGTTCCATGTTATCAAAGGAGTCATAGTATCCATTGCACAGAGGCGGATCGCCGTAATGACTCAGAACAGGGCCTTGAACGACTGTCCCGCCGGAGAGGAACTCCTCGATCACGGTTCCGCCTCCAAAGGTGATGAATCGGTGCTGATCGGAGGGGGCATAGCCGCCGGTCCCGCCGGCGGTGTACCAGCCCTGGCCCCGCCAGTGATAGGTGACGCCGTTAAAGACGGCGTCGTAGGCCGTTTCGTCAAGGGCGGTGTTGTAGCTGGGGGCGTCGTTTATGTGCGCATCGTCGTAGTACTTCAGACCTCCGAAAAACATGCGATACCAGGTTTTGTCATTGGAGAGCCCCAGGCGGACGAACAGAACACACATTTGGCCGGGATCGCCGGGGCGGGCGATGCAGTAGGTGGTCCCCAGGGTCAGGACTTTGTCGGGCGGGATCTCCCGGGCGGTTTGGATCCAGTGGTCCAGCTGATCTATGGATCCATCCTCGTATGAGGGTTCTTCCGGTTCGGGCTCCGCCGGCTGTTTGGGGACAGGCTGGCTGTCGCTCTCCGGTGTGGGATCGGCGGCGGGCTGCGGATCCGGCGCTGCGGGAGCGGGCTCCGGCTCCTGTGAGGTCCCGCTGTTTGCCGGAGAAGGGGTGACGGTTGGCTGCTGTACAGTCCGGGACGGGGTGAGGGGATCGGTTTGCCCCGGCTGCCCCGGATCTGCAGCTTCGGAGTTTTCCGGCTCCTTCTGCCCCGCTTCATCCGGCGCCGGGACCGCTGCATCCTGCGGGGATTTCAGCGCGGTCACCGGACTGTCCATGACCGCCGGAGCGGCTGGTTTTTCCGCCGGGAGAAAGACGGCGTCCCGGGGGCGGCGCAGCAGGGGGGAGCAGACGATCACCGCCGCCAGGAGAAGCACGGGCCAGATCAGCCGGCTTCTGTGTCGAAGAGACGGCGTCACCACCGGCTCAGAGCGCTGCGGCTTTCCGCAGGCCAGGCAGAAGCTCCGGCCCTCCGGCAGCTCTGCGCCGCAGTGTTTACAGAGAGTTACCATAGATTCAACGCCTTTCGCAGGGCCAGTGCGGAGGGATAGCGGTCCTCCGGGCTGGTGCTGAGGCAGCGCCGGATGATCCGGCCGGGCTGCCCCTCGCGGTATCGTTTTACGGTGGGGTGCTCGTGGACAAGCAGGACGTTCAGCAGGACGCCGAAGGAATAGATATCGGTCCGCGCGTCCGTGCGGTTGAAGCCGAACTGCTCCGGAGCCGCAAAGCCCACGGTGCCCAGCAGGGCGGTCTCCGGCGGACGGTCCTGGCCGAAGACGGTGGCGATGCCGTAGTCGATCAGTCGGGCGGCGCCGTCGGGGGTGATAATGACGTTGTCCGGCTTCAGATCCTTGTGGACGATCTCCAGGGAGTGAAGGGCGACGAGCCCCTCGCAGATATCCCGGGCCATGCGTCGGACCGCATCAGCGGAGGGAGGAGCCTCCTGCAGAAGCTGCGCCAGGGAGCTGCCCGGCACGTATTCCAACAGCACGGCAGGGGCGGCCTCGTCATCGATCACGTCGTAGACGGAGGCCAGATTGCGGTGGGTGCGGCCTACCAGACGGCGATAGACGGACAGATCACTCCCCGCGGGAACACTGCGGCAGATCAGACGCTCCCGGGTTTCCCGGTGGAGATAGAGGGTTTTTGTGTGACCAAGCTGCCGCTCTTCCTCGTAATAGATCTGCAGCTGCTGGTCCAGATATGCGCGATCCTGCAAACAAACTCACCCCGCTTCTATGGAAAAGCATAGTCTGCCGAAAAAAGATTGTCAAGGAAAAGCTCCCAAAAGAGGAGCTTTTTCTGCGCGGCGGAAATGGTTTGGATAATTTTTCAGAAAAAATGAAAAAAAGAGAAAAAAAGGGCGGAAATTGGGCTGTCAGCCCACCACTTTTTAAAATAGATCGTGTATAATATTATGAAAGAACAACCGAGGAGGCGACAGCGTGAAAAAGGCGAAGAAGACCGGCGAGCTCATACACGAGTTGAGCAGCGTCAGCAATATCCACGAGTATTTTCGCCGCAACGAAAAAGAGTTGATCCAGGGAAGCCTGGCGGATCGGCTGCAGGAGCTGATACAGAAGGCCGGATTGACACGCAGCGCGCTGGCAGCCAAAGCCGGAGTGGACCGCTACTACATGTACGATATTTTTCGCGGCCGAAAGAATCCAAGCGCAGACAAGCTGGTCTGCATCGCGCTGGCTCTGGAGCTGGATCTGCGGGAGGCGGAGGAGCTGCTCCGTCTGGCGGACCGACCGGGCCTCTACGCCCGCCATCCGCGGGACAGTATTCTGATTTTTGCCATCCAGCACCACCTGACTGTGGACGCCGCCAACGCTCTGCTGGATGAGGGCGGTCAGCCCCTCTTGTCGGAGGAGGGAAAGTAACCGCTGTGCCAATACACAGAACGAGCCCCGCGCGGTGAAACGCCGCGCGGGGAATATGCATATGGGTGCCCGGGCACCGCGGGGAGCGGCGTCCGGGCTTTTTGCGCCGCTGCCGAGAAAAGAAAAAAGACGATTGTTTTTTGCGGCGATCTGTGGCAGAATGATGATAAGAACGGTTTACGGCGAGCAATCGGAAAAAACGGGGAGGAGCGTCAGCATGAAGATCCTGTTTGTGACCAGTGAATGTGCACCTTTCAGCAAGTCCGGCGGTCTGGCGGACGTGGCGTTTTCTCTGCCGCCGGCTCTGCAGGCAGCGGGGAATGAGATCGCCATTATCACACCCCTGTACCGGTGTGTGAAGGAGCATTACGGCGATCAGCTTGTTTTTGCGGCGGCGCCCGCGGTGCAGCTGGGGGAGTGGAAGACCACCTGCGGCCTCTATCGGGGGGACCGGGGCGGCGTGCCCGTCTGGTTCGTGGAGTACAACGACTTTTTCGACCGTCCCCGGCTCTACGGCTATGACGACGACGCCCGCCGCTTCGCCTTTTTCAGCCGCGCTGTGATCGATCTGCTGCCCTGTCTGGATTTCCGCCCGGACATCCTGCACTGCAACGACTGGGAGACGGCGCCGGCGGTGCTGTATCTGAAGAACGATCAGGCCTGGCGCCAGGACCTGCGGGGCATCCGCACGGTCTACACCATCCACAACATCGCCTACCAGGGCCAGTTCGGCGCCGCGGAGCTGGAGCGCACCTTTGCCCTGCCCGGCGGCTGGTATCAGGGCGGCCTGGGCTATGAGTACCAGGGCCGCCACGACATCAATCTGATGAAGGGCGCCATCCTGATGGCGGACGCGGTTTCCACCGTCTCCGCTACCTACGCCAGAGAGCTGCACCACCCGGACTTCGGCCATGGGCTGGAGAACGTGATGGACATGGTGGAGCGCAAGACGTACGGCATCCTCAACGGTATCGACATGGACCACTACGATCCCGCTATCGATCCCCGGATCCCGTACCGCTTCACCGTGGAGGACCGCTCCGGCAAGGCCCTGTGCAAGGCCGCCATCCAGCGGAAGTTCAGCCTGGCGGAGGAGGCGGAGTGGCCGCTGCTGTGCTCTGTGGCGCGACTGGTGGAGCAGAAGGGCATCGAGCTCATCCGCCAGATCCTGCCGGATCTGATGAAGATGGGCGTGCAGCTTATCGTCTTCGGCCAGGGGGAGCAGAAGTACATCGACTATTTCAACTGGGCGAAGGAGCAGTGGCCCGGCCAGCTGGGCTTCTCCAGCGACTACTCCGAGCAGGTGGCCAGCGAGGTCTTTGCCGGCGCGGATATGTACCTGATGCCCTCCCGGTTCGAGCCCTGCGGCCTCAGCCAGATGATGGCCATGCGCTACGGCACGGTGCCCATCGTCCACGAGACCGGCGGGCTCAAGGATTCCGTGCGGCCCTACAGCGACTTTGACGGCATCGGCGACGGCTTTTCCTTCGTCAGCTATCAGCCCAAGGCCCTGTATCTGGCCATCCAGGAGGCGGTGAAGCTGTACTTCGGCGACGCCGAGACCTTCCGGAAGCTCCAGAAGCGCTGCATGACCAAGGATTTCTCCTGGACCAAGAGCGCCCAGGCCTATGAGCGCATGTACGGGGATATCGCCGACGAGGGCACCGGCGGCGCGGACCTGGCCTTCGAGGAGGCCTTTGCCCGGCTGAAGCCGATCTACGAGGAGCTCTACGGGGAATACCTGGCCCGCCACGGAGACGACCTGCCGGAGGACTACCGCCGGGTGGCGCAGATCCAGATTCTGGGCCGGGGCGCCGGCGTCTTCTTCCTGGAGTTCCGCAAGGACGGCATCCGGGTGGAGCCCACCACCTACCACGACGCCGACGCCTTTATCGCCGCCAGCTTCGACAATCTGGTGGGCATGACGGACGGCACCGTCTCCGCCGACCGGCTGTTCATGAACGGGCAGATGAAGGTGCTGGGCAACGTGTCCAAGGGCGCGGAGCTGCGCCGCATGCTGCAGCCCCTGTCCCGGCGGAAGAAAGAGGAATAAGAGCGGCGAAGCAGCGCGCCGCCGCATGGGAAGGATCCCGTGCGGCGGCGCTTTTTCACGTTTTTTCTTCCATCAGCGTCATCAGATAATCCAGATCCAGCGGCTCCGGGGAGTAGTAGAGACGGCTTTTCTGCAGCTGATGACCGTCCCAATCCTCCACCACAACCAGATGCTCATACAGGCTGACGGAGAGCGATTCTCCGTTCATCGTGACGATCAGATAATCTCCCCGCGGATCGTATATGCCGGTGATATGGCAGAGAGTCAGATCCGCCAGATAGCGATGGAATGCCGGGCTGTCGGTGCAGGTGAGAGGGGAAAACACAAAAGCTCCCTTGTTGCGGAGGGCGATGCTCGTGGGCGTATAGTCGGCGCTCTGATCGGAGAAGATCACGTCCTCGCCGGTGGCCGGGGCGTAGGCCACGGCCACCATCCCGTTGGTCAGCAGGAGAGCGGCGATCAGCAGCCCGGCCAGTAAGCCGCCCACCAGTCTCGCTCGCGGCGCTACGATGCCCTGCAGCCGGTAGCGCAGGGCTTTGGCCCGGACGCTGAGGCAGGAGGTGAAGCCCCGTTCATCCCCGGCGGTGCGGAGGATCAGCCGGGCGTAGGTCTCCCGGGTATTGGCGTCCGCGTCGGCCAGCGCCAGCTCGTCACAGCTCAGTTCCAGATCGTCGGCGCACTTGCGCATGGCGATCCACATCAAGGGGTTGAACCAGAAAACGGCTTGACAGAGCGTGAGAAACAGCTTGGTGCTGCCATCGCGGTGGCAAGTATGGATCAGCTCGTGGCGGAAAATCAGCCGCAGTTCCTCCGGCGTATACTCCTGCCGCGGCAGGAGTATCCGGGTGGTTTTGCGCCAGACGCCGATGGAAAGAGGGGTGACGGCAGCGGGGGAGTACAGGGGAGTCATCTCGACCTTATTCCAGCCGATATTCGCCTTTTCCCGGTCCCAGATCTCCAGGATCTCCGAATCGGTGACGGAAATCGCGTCCCGCAGCAGCTCGTGCCGGTAGGCCAGATGCCGGGCGATGGCCCGGCCCAGCACGAACAGGGATCCCGCGCCCCACACCGCCAGAAGCCAGATGGGGGCGCCTATGGGAACCGAGAGTACGGATTTCGGCTCGCTGGGCCGCATGTAGCTGTAGAGGGTGAAATAGAGAACATTGGGCAGAAGCCAGAGAGCAGCCACCGTGCTGGGGCGAAACACTTTTCGCAGCAGGGGCAGCAGCGGCAGCAGCACCCCGTAGTATACACAGGTTTCAATGGCGATCCCGAGGCAGACGGAGAGAATGAGACGCCCATCGGCCCATCCCAGTATCAGCCAGAGCCCAATGACGCCTGCCAGCACGTCCGTCAGATGCATCGGGTCGATGAAAGGATCGAAGCGTGTACGGCGAATCGAGCTGTCTGCCGGCTCCTGGTTGTAAGCGCTGCTATAGATCACCCAGGAAAAAAGACCGCCCACCAGCAGCGACATGAGCAGGCGGAACATCTCATTTTGACTCATAGGGCATGCTCCTCCAGCAGCTTCTTCAGCTCGTACAGATCCTCCCGGCTCAGTCCGCCGTCACACAGGGCGGCGGCAAAGGTGGACACGCTGCCTCCGCAGAGCTTGGTGAAAAAGCGGCTGCTCTGCCCGGCCAGATATTCCTGCTCCGTCACCAGCGGCGTGTAAAGGCTGCTGCGGCCCGCCCGGTCGATACGGACGAATTCCTTTTCCGCCAGCCGCGTCAGCAGCGTCAGCAGCGTGGTCTGGGCCATGGGGTGCCGGGGCAGCAGTACCGCCTCGATATCCTTCCGGACAGCCGGGGTCCCGCAGCGCCAGAGAGCCTGCATGACCTCCAGCTCGCTGTCCGGCAGGCGGCGATTCGACAGATCCATAGAGCTCACTCCTCTACAACCGTAGTACAACTATATTCTACAACTGTAGAGGGATTTTGTCAAGACCGGCGAAGAAAAGAATCCCCGCGGCAGCCTGGCCGCGGGGATTCCTGATGAAAAAGGGGGGAGCGGGATCACTTGGCCAGCTTGGCGCACAGATCGGTCAGCGCGTCGGTGAGGGCCTCCTCGAAGGTGGGATGGGGCCGCATGGCCAGCAGCAGCTGCGCCGCAGTCATGTGGTTGGCCATGGCCTCGCTGATCTGGGAGATCATGTCGGTGCTGCCCATGCACATGAGCTGGGCGCCCACGATCTGCCCGTTGTCGGAGCGGGCCACCACCTTCATAAAGCTGCGGCCGGGGTCGGCGATCAGGGTGCGGGCGTTGCCGCCCATGACGCACTTGCCCACCTTGACCTCCATGCCGGCGGCCTTGGCCTCGGCGTCGGTCATGCCCACCACGGCGATCTCCGGGTGGCAGTAGATGCAGCTGGGCACCACGCTCATATCGGTGTGATTCTCCACGCCGGCCAGCATGTCCACGCAGGCCGTGCCCTGGGCGGCGGCCATGTGGGCCAGCTGGATCACGGAGGACACGTCGCCGATGGCGTACACGCCGGGAATGCTGGTCTCGTAGCGCTCGTTGACCTGGATGGACTTGCCCCGCATGGCGGGCTCAATCCCCTCGGCGAACAGGCCCTGGCAGTAGGGCTTGCGGCCGATGGCGCAGAGCACGGCCTCGCCGGTGACGGCGTCGTCCTTGCCCTTGGCAGTGAAGTTGACGGTGAGGCCGTCCTCGGCCTTTTCCACGTTCTTCACCAGGGAGCCGGTGCACACCCGGACACCCTGCTTTTTCAGGATCAGCGCCAGGTTCTGGCCCAGCTCCCGGTCCATGGTGGGCAGCAGGCGGTCCATGCCCTCGATGACGGTGACCTCACAGCCCAGCTCAGCATAGAAGGTGGCGAACTCCACGCCGATCACGCCGCCGCCGATGATGACGATGGAGCGATACAGGTGGTCGGCGCCCTCCAGCAGCTCGTCGGAGGTCATGACGCCGGGCAGGTCCAGACCGGGAATGGGGGGCCGTGCCGGCACGGAGCCGGTGGCCGCCAGGATGCTGTCGGCGGTGTAGGTGCTCACGCTGCCCTCGGCGTCCGTCACGGCCACGGTACAGGGGGCCACGATTTTAGCCGTGCCGCGGAGCAGGGGCACCTTGGCGCCCTTCAGCAGGCTCTCTACGCCGCTGGACAGGGTCTGGGAGATATGACGCTTGTAGGCGAAGATCTCCGCCACGTCGGCCCGGATATCCTCGGTGTGGACGCCGATGGGCGCGCCGTGTTTTGCACTGTGGTACACCTCGGAGGAGTGGAGCAGGGTCTTGGTGGGCACGCAGCCCCGGTTGAGGCAGGTGCCGCCGGCCTCGCGGTTCTCCACCACGGCGGTGCGCAGGCCCAGCTTTGCGGCCCGGAGGGCCGCCGTATAGCCGCCGGGACCGGCGCCGATGACGATCAGTTGATAGTCGTTCATAGTCCTCTCCTGTCAGGCCTTCTGCCAGCGCACCACGGGGTGGCGGGCAGCCAGCACCTCGTCGGGCCGGCCGATCTGGGCGTTGTGGGGCGCCTCCTGCATGTAGGCGGGATCCTTGCGGCCCAGCTCGTAGAGCTGACGGAACACGTCGGCGGCCCAGTCCAGGGTCTCCTTGCTCTCCGTCTCGGTGGGTTCCAGCATCAGCGCCTCGTGGACGATCAGCGGGAAGTACATCGTGGGCGGATGCATGCCGTAGTCGATGAGGGATTTGGCCACGTCCAGGGCGGACACGCCGGTCTCCTTCTTGTACTCGCTCAGATCCAGCACGAACTCGTGCATGCAGGTGCGGTCAAAGGCCAGGTCGAAGGTGCCCTGGATGGCCCGCATCAGATAGTTGGCGTTGAGCACGGCGTTCCTGGCGGCCTCGGGCACGCCCTCGCGGCCCAGGGTCATCAGGTAGGTCAGGGCGCGGACCACCACCAGGAAGTTGCCGGCGAAGCTGCGCACCTGCAGATGGCCGGGCTCGTCCATCAGGGCGGACTGGGGCAGGAACGGCTCCAGGAAGGCCTTGCAGCCCACGGCGCAGGCGCCGGGACCGCCGCCGCCGTGAGGCGTGGCAAAGGTCTTGTGCAGGTTCATGTGGATGCAGTCAAAGCCCATGTCGCCGGGGCGGACCACACCCATGACGGCGTTGAGGTTGGCGCCGTCGTAGTAGCACAGGCCGCCTGCCTCGTGGACCAGACGGGTGATCTCCAGGATGTTCTCATCGAAGATACCCACGGTGTTGGGGTTGGTCAGCATCAAGCCGGCGGTGTCCGGGCCCAGAACGGCCTTCAGCGCCTCCAGATCCACGCAGCCGTCGGGAGCCGAGGGGATATTCACCACCTGGTAGCCGCACATGGCGGCGGTGGCGGGATTGGTGCCGTGGGCGGAGTCGGGCACGATGATCTTGGTGCGGGCCTCGTCGCCCCGGGACTTGTGGTACTGCTTGATCAGCAGCACGCCGGTGAACTCACCGTGGGCGCCGGCGGCGGGCTGGAAGGTCATGCCGGTCATGCCGGTGATCTCGCACAGGTAGCGCTTGGCGGTGTCCAGCACCTCGCGGCAGCCGGCCACGGCGTAGGCCGGGGCCAGGGGATGCACGCCGGTGAAGCCGGGCAGAGCGGCCATCTCCTCGTCGATGCGGGGGTTGTACTTCATGGTGCAGGAGCCCAGAGGATAGAAGCCGCAGTTGACGCCGTGGACGTGCTGGTTCAGCTCCGTGTAGTGGCGGCTCAGATCCACCTCGCTCATCTCCGGCAGGGCCGGAGGCGTCTGGCGGCGGAGGGACTCGGGCAGGGCCACGGTCTCCACGTCGCACTTGGGCAGCATGTCGCAGTGCCGGCCGGGAACGCTCTTCTCAAAAATCAGCTTCATTTTGCCAGCACCTCCTTCACGATGGCAATGGCCCGGTCCAGATCAGCGCGGGAGACCTTCTCGGTGGCGCACCACAGCACGCCGCCCTCCACGGGCAGACCGCCCAGGATGCCGTTCTTCTCCAGCGCGGAGAGGACCTCGTCCTGATGGGGCAGGGTGGTGACGAACTCATGGAAGAAATCGCCGGTGTAAACCAGGTCCACGCCGTCGATAGCGGTGAGACCGCGCATCAGGTAGTGGGCCTTGGCCATGGACTGGCGGGCGGCCTCGGCGATGCCCTCGGGGCCCATGGCGGCCATATACACGCTGGCGGTCAGAGCGCACAGGGCCTGGTTGGAGCAGATGTTGCTGCTGGCTTTCTCACGGCGGATATGCTGTTCCCGGGCCTGAAGGCTCAGGACATAAGCCCTGCGGCCGTCGTGGTCGGTGGTCTCTCCCACGATGCGGCCGGGAAGTTTGCGCATATGCTTGGTGGTGGTAGCCAAGAAACCCAGGTACGGGCCGCCGAAGCTGATGGGCATGCCCAGAGGCTGGCCC
>JAFRSI010000008.1 GCA_017427645.1 Oscillospiraceae bacterium
CCCCTCCACCGGGATCTCTCCGCCCAGGGCGGCGGCAAAGCGGCGGATGTAGTGCAGCAGCTCCCGGATCTTCCCCAGGGGCAGCTCCGTGGACAGATAATCGAAAAACTTATTCATACACTCGTCTCCTTTCGGGATGATCTCTCCTTGTCTCGCCCCAAGTGTAACAAGTTCACTGTCCCAAAATACGGTCTGTATTCTGTCCCTTCCCCGCTTTTTCCCGGCTCTGCCCCGCAGCTTCAAAGAATCTTAAACTTCTCCACCCTTGCTTCTTAATACGGGATTCTCTATACTGGAATCGTACCAAGTGAGATCTCACCTCTCCACATCCAACGTCGCCGCTCTCCGTGCGCCTCTGCGCAGGAGGGCGCGCTGTGCGCATCCCCGCGCGCGGAAAGGAGTTCTCACATGGAAACGCTGAAAACCGTCAACTGGATCCTGGGCGCCGTCTTCTTTCTCTGCTACGCCTACCAGTTCCTCTATATCCCCCTGCTGTGGCTTCGGCGGGATCCTCCCGGCGGTCCGGCGCGTCTGCACGACTACGCCGTGCTGATCTGCGCGCGGAACGAGCGCGCCGTCATCGGCGATCTGCTGAGCAGTCTCCGGGCCCAGACCTACGATCCGTCCCGTCTGCACGTCTTTGTCCTGGCCGACAACTGCACGGACGACACGGCAGATATCGCCCGCTCGGCCGGCGCCGCGGTATACGAGCGGTTCAACCGCAGCCGCGTGGGAAAGGGCTACGCCCTGAGCTGTCTCATGGAGCACCTGCAGCAGGATTATCCCGGCGGCTTTGACGGCTACTTCGTTTTTGACGCTGACAACATCCTCTCGCCCGACTACGTGGAGCAGATGAACCGCACCTTTTCCAGCGGCTTTGACGTCGTGACGAGCTATCGCAACTCCAAGAACTACGGGGACAACTGGCTCAGCGCCGGCTCCGGCCTGTGGTATCTGCGGGAGAGCCGGTATCTCAACCACGCCCGGCACAGACTGGGCACCAGCTGCGCCGTGGGCGGCACCGGCTTCCTCTTCAGCCGGACCGTGGCGGAGGAGATGGGCCCCTGGCCCTTCCACAGCCTGATCGAGGACATCGAGTTCTCCGTGGATCAGATCACAAACGGGCGGCGCATCGCCTTCTGCCCGGAGGCCGTGCTCTACGATGAGCAGCCCTCTGACTTCCGCCAGTCCTGGCGCCAGCGCAGCCGCTGGTGCAAGGGCGCCCTCCAGGTCTTCACCCGCTACGGCGGGGCACTGGTCCGGGGCGCGCTGCGCGGCAGCTTCGCCTGCTTCGACATGGCCATGTCCACCATGCCCGCCTATCTGCTCTCAGCCGCCGCCGTTGTGTGCAATGTGGCCCTGGCGGTCTACGGCGCGATCGTCGGCGACGACCTGACGATTGCGCTGGCGTCTGTTGGGCAGATGGCGCTGCAGATGTACGCCACCATGTTCCTGATCGGTGCCCTGACCACCGCCACCGAGTGGAAGCTGATCCGCACCACGGCGGCGAAAAAGATCCTCTACGCCTTCACCTTCCCCCTGTTCATGTTCACTTACGTCCCTATCGCCGTTTCCGTTCTGTTCTGCCGGACCGAATGGAAGCCGGTGGAGCACCGGGTCTCCGCCGCCTCCCTGCGGAGGCGGAACGCGCAGGAGACGCTCCCCTTCTGACAGAATACCAGCCTGACGGAGGTTCGCCATGTACAACATCTTAGTCTGCGACGATGAAAAGGATATCGTCTCCGCCCTCACCATCTATCTCACCGCCGAGGGATATCGGGTCTTTCCCGCCTCCAACGGCGCGGAGATGCTGGCGGTGGCGGATCGGGAGGACATCCACCTGGTGCTGCTGGACGTGATGATGCCCGGCATGGACGGCATCACCGCCATGACGGAGCTGCGGCGGCGGGGCAATTTGCCGGTGATCCTGCTGACCGCCAAAAGCGAGGACACGGACAAGGTGCTGGGGCTGAATCTGGGGGCCGACGACTACGTGACAAAGCCCTTCAACCCCGTGGAGCTGCTGGCCCGGGTCAAGTCCCAGCTCCGGCGCTACCTGCAGCTGGGCGGCGGCAGCGTCCAGCCCAGCGTCATCACCGTGGGCGCCGTGACATTGAACGACGACGCCAAGTCCGTGTCCGTGGACGGCGAGCCGGTCAGCCTGACGCCCCTGGAGTACGACATTCTCAAGCTGCTGATACAGAATGCAGGCAAGGTCTTCTCCCCGGGGGAGATCTACCGCCGGGTCTGGGGCGAGGACTGCGTGGGCGACAACCCCGTGGCCGTCCATGTGCGGCACATCCGGGAGAAGATCGAGATCAATCCCGCAGAGCCCCGCTGGCTGAAGGTGGTCTGGGGCAAGGGCTACAAGATGGAGGGGGATCGCCGATGAAAAAGTGGATCGATAAAACCTGGGCCAAGGTGACCGCCTTCTGCCTGCTCGTTGTGTTCACGGCGCTGAGCGCCGCGGGCGGGCTGGGCATCGCCTGGCTGATCTCGGAGGACGCCTACGCGGACGGCGGAGAAGCCTTGCGAAAGAACATTTACGCCGACGTGTGTTCCCCTGAATTGGGGCAGGCCGCCTTCTTCCTCTGGCTTCGCTCCGGCGGAGAGCTGGTCTGCCGCTACAGCTACGGCTGGGCGGAAGAGGGATCGCCCGCCGCCATCCCCGCTGCAGATCTGGCCGGTCAGTTCACACGTGAATTCGTTGACAGAGAGTGCTCCCTGTGCCTCTACGACATGAAGGGCAATCTGGCTATGTCCAATCACACCTCCGTCAACAGCAAATATGAACAGGAGCTCTTTCTCTACGAGGGCTGGGACGCGCTCCGCGACGACGTGCCCTCTTACCGTCTGGTCTGCACGCTTCCGGCAAGCTATACTCCGAGTCACCTTGTTCTGCAGGAAACCCTCCTCCAATGGCGTTATGCATTGATCGCCATAGAGGTCCTCTGCCTGGCCGCCTGGCTGTTTCTCCTGGTTTTCTCCCTGGCCTCCGCCGGGCACTGGCAAGGGCATGAGGGGATCCATCTCACCTGGTTTGACAAGATCCCCATGGACCTCTGGCTGGCCGGCATCCTGCTGCTGGGCCTTTGGCGCGAAGTCAAGTATATCTGGAATTACCTGTTTGAGTGGTATTACCTGGCGCTGCTCGTCCCGTTTTTCTACCTGCTTCTGATCGCCTTTGCCACCCAGTGCAAGGCCGGCACCGTGCTCAGGGGGAGCGCCATCGCCTGGGTCCTGCGCCTTCTCCGCCGTGCCGTCCGCTGGATCGTCTACGTGCTGCGCCGCATCCCTCTGGTGTGGAAAACAGCCCTTGGCGTGGCGGCCCTGCTGTTCTTTGACCTGGTCTGCGTCATGAACGGCCACGACGAGGAATATCTCTTTGTCATGCTGGCGGTCCACCTGCTGGCGGGGCTCTTCCTCATCTATCTTGCCATCGGCCTCCGGAAGCTGCAAAAGGGCGGCCGGGCACTGGCCGCCGGCAACTTCGACAGCCCTGTGGACACCCGGCGTCTCTTCGGCGATTTCCGCCGCCACGGCGAGGAGCTCAACGCCGCTCAAAAGGGTCTCCAACAGGCGGTGGCCCAGCAAATGCGGTCTGAACGGATGAAAACGGAGCTCATCACCAATGTGTCCCACGATATCAAGACGCCCCTGACCTCCATTGTCAACTATGTGGACCTGCTGAAGAAAACGGACATCACCGATCCCACCGCCCTGGAGTATATCGACGTGCTGGACCGCCAGTCCCAGCGTCTGCGGCGGCTGACGGAGGACCTGGTGGACGCCTCCAAGGCGGCCTCCGGCGCCGTTCCCGTGAGCTTCAGCGATACGGACGTCAACGTGTTCCTCGCCCAGGTGCTGGGCGAATACCGCCAGCGTCTGACGGATTGCCAGTTGGAGCCGGTCCTCACAACGGACGAAAATCAGCCCCACATCCAGGCGGACGGCAAGCTCCTGTGGCGTGTGCTGGACAATCTGCTGGGCAATGTGTGCAAGTACGCCCTGCCCGGCACCCGGGTCTACCTCTCCAGTGAGGTCGTCGGCGGCCAGGTCCTTTTGACACTGAAAAATATCTCCCGCTACCCGCTGAACATCTCCGCCGACGAGCTGACGGAGCGCTTTGTCCGGGGAGACGCCTCCCGCTCCTCGGAGGGCTCCGGCCTGGGGCTCTCCATCGCCATGGGACTGACGAAGCTGCAGCAGGGCGAATTCCGCCTCAGCGTGGACGGAGACCTCTTCAAAGTGCAGCTGATCTTCCCGCAGATTGCGGAATAACCCTTTCCAGCGGCGGCAGCCGGCACCCTGCGGGGCGCCGGCTTTCTCGTTGGGAACGTGTCCATGCTTGTCAACCGTTCCCGTTTGTGTTATGCTGTTCAACAGATCGATCGTGTCCCGGGAGGTGACGCCATATGTCCGAGAATATCCTGCCGCTGCTGGCGCCCAAGGAGCGGTGCACCGGCTGCGGCGCCTGTGCCAGCGGCTGCCCCAAGGGGGCCATTCATCTGCTGCCTGACCGGGAGGGATTTCTGACCCCCGCCGTCACCGACGCCTGCATCCAATGCGGTCACTGCACCCACGTCTGCCCGGTGCTGCGGCAGCGGGAAAAGCGCAGCGCCCCCGCCGCTTTTGCCGCCTGGAATCCGGACCCGGAGATCCGCATGGCCTCCAGCGCCGGCGGCGTCTTCTTCCTGCTGGCCGACTACGTGCTGGAGACCGGCGGCGTGGTGTTCGGCGCAGCCACGGACAGCGAGCTCCGGGTGCGCCACATGGCGGCCCATAACGCCGCGGAGCTGAAGCCTCTGCTGGGCGCCAAGCCCGTCCAGAGCGAGCTGGGCGACACCTTTCCCCGCATCCGCCGGTATCTGGACGCCGGCCGCCGGGTGCTGTTCTGCGGCACTCCCTGCCAGGTGGACGGCCTCTACCACTATCTGGGCGAGCACCCCGACAACCTGCTGACCGCCGATCTCCTGTGTCAGGGAGTATGCTCCCCCGGCGTGTGGGAGCAGTTGGTCCGCTCCATGGCCTATGTCAAGCGCCGCCAGCCGGTGAGCGTCACCTTCTTCGGCAAGCTGGCCGGCGAGAAGCGCCAGCGCTTCCGGGTGCAGTTCGAGGACAACTCCGTGTTCGACGCCCCCTTCGACAAGTGTGAGCTGGGACGGGGACACCGGCGCGGCCTGCTGTTCCGCCCCGCCTGCCACACCTGCCCCTACACCTCTACCGACCGGGTGGGCGACCTGTCCCTGGGCGTCTGTGAAGGCCTGCCCAAGGACTTCTACCCCGACGAGCAGAAAAACGGCGTCTCCCTGCTGCTGGTGAACAGCGCCAAGGGCGCCCGGACGCTGGACGTTCTGCCGCTGAAAAGAGAGCCCCTGTCCCTGGAGTCCGCCGTGGCCGCCGCCCCCGCCCTGCGGGAGAGCGTCCCCGCCCCTGCCGAGCGCAGCGACTTCTTTGCCGCCTTTGCCCAGCAGCCCTTCCACCAGGTCCAGAGCCGCTTCCTGGCCCCTCTGGCCTACCAGGCCCGCCGCAGGGGAGACGGGCTCCTGCGGTTCCTGCACAAGAACGAAAAACGGGAGAAGAGGTCCCTATGGAAAAAACGCTGATGCACACCTGCTGCGCCCCCTGCTCCGTCTCATGCATCCAGCTGCTGCGGAGCCAGGGGATCGAGCCGGTGTCCTACTGGTACAACCCCAATATCCACCCCTATCAGGAGTACAAGGCCCGCCGCGACACGCTGATGGCCTACGCCCCCGGCATCGGCATGGAGCTGATCGTCCAGGAGGACTACGGCCTCAAGGATTTCTGCCGGGCAGTCAGCGGTGATCTGGACCGCCGCTGCGGCGTCTGCTACGAGCTGCGTCTGGAGCAGACGGCCCGTTACGCCGCCCGGCACGGCTTTTCCTCCTTCACCACCACCCTGCTGGTGAGCCCCTATCAGCAGCACGAGCTGATCGCCGAAACCGCCCGCCGCATGGGCGAGCGATACGGTGTTGCCTTCCTCTACCGGGATTTCCGCCCCGGCTTCCGGGACGGCCAGGCCCAGGCCAGAGAGCTCGGTTTCTACATGCAGAAGTACTGCGGCTGCGTGTTCAGCGAGGCCGAGCGATACGCCAAGCAGATCCGCCGGGACATGGAGGAGCCGGAAAAGCACATCGGATAAATAAGCAGCGACAAGCGGACCCCCCCCCG
>JAFRSI010000064.1 GCA_017427645.1 Oscillospiraceae bacterium
CCTGTGACCCATGGCCACATCATCACCGTGCTGGCCACCGCCAAGGACGGCAGAAAGATCACCAGGGAGGAGGCCATCCAGGCCTTCCGCAGCCACCCCCGGATCCGCACCGTCACCATCGAAGAGGGTTTCAAGGGCAACGCCAGCTTCTTCAAGTATGCCCGTGACCTGGGCAACCGCAGGGCTGACCTGTATGAGATCGGCCTCTGGGAGGACAGCGTGGTGGAGAGTGGCAACGACATCATGTTCGCCATCCACATCCCCCAGGAGAGCGTCACCATCCCGGAGACCATCGACGGCGTGCGTGCGGTGATGCAGATGCAGCAAACCAGTGCCGAGGCTACCGAGGCCACCAACCGGAACCTGAACATCGGCCGCTTCAAGAGGTAAGGAGGGCGCCATGCGATTTGGGATCCGTACCCTGGACGAGGTTTCCGTGCGGGGGAAAACCGTTCTCTGCCGGGTGGACATCAACCAGCCCGTGGACCGGGCCACCGGCACTCTGAAGAGCATCAACCGCATCCGGGCCTGCGTGCCCACGGTGCGGGAGCTTGCGGACAAGGGAGCAAAGCTGGTGCTGCTGGCCCATCAGGGAAGCGACATCGAATATAAAAACTACTATAGCACCAAGCCCCATGCCGCTGTACTGACTCAGCTGCTGGGCCGGGAAGTGAAGTGGATCGACGATGTGTGCGGTCCCGCTGCCCGGGAAGCCATCCGCGGCCTGAGGGAAGGGGAAATCCTGCTGCTGGACAACGTCCGTTTTGTGGCGGAGGAGCAGACCCTCTTTGAACAGAAGCTGCGCCTGAGCCACGTTGAGCAGGCCAAGACCCAGGTGGTGGAAAAACTCGCTCCTCTGGCAGACCTCTATGTGTGTGACGCCTTTGCTGCCGCCCATCGGGATCAGCCAAGCCTCTGCGGCTTTGAGCAGGTGCTTCCCTCCGCCATGGGCCGGCTCTTTGAGCAGGAATACTGTGCGGTGTCCCAGGTGATGGAGCAGCCGGAGCGGCCCTGCGTGTTCGTGCTGGGCGGCGCCAAGATCGCCGACGCGTTCCAGATGATGGAGACGGTACTCTCCCGGGGCGTAGCGGACACGATCCTCACAGGGGGTCTGGTGGGAAACATCTTCCTGGCTGCTGTCGGCAGCGCTATCGGCCAGGGCAGCCTGGACTTTATCTACAGATCCAATTACGGAGAATTTATCGAGAAGGCGAAGACCCTGTATGTGCGCTACGGCGACAAGATCCAGCTGCCCAAGGATCTGGCCTGGGTGAAGGACGGCAAACGCCAGGAGGCTCTGGTGGGCGAGATCCCGGCGGAAATCGCCGCGGTGGATGTGGGCTATTGGACGGCCAAAACCTACCGGGAGGCCATCCTCTCGGCGGGCACGGTATTCGTCAACGGCCCCATGGGCGTCTTTGAGCAGGCGGCCAGCGAGTACGGCACCAAGGCCGTGTGGCAGGCTATAGCCGATACCGAGGGATACACCGTTCTGGGCGGGGGCGACAGCATCACCGCCACGGAAAAGTACGAGCTGACGGAAAAGATGGGCTATATCTGCACCGGCGGCGGCGCGCTGATCCGCTTTTTGAGCGGGGAGGAGCTGCCCGTGGTGCGGGCGCTGCGCCATGGCTCCGCCATTCCCGAGAAGGGAGCATGAAATGGACGAGAACAGAAAACTGAAAGCCTTTGCCTGCCAGATTCGCATGGCTGCCATTGAAGCCATCCATGCCATCGGCTCGGGCCATATCGGCGGCGCGCTGAGCATTGCGGATGTGCTGGCCGTGCTTTACGGCAGGGAAATGCGCTATGATCCCCAAGATCCCAAGTGGCCAGAGCGGGACAAGCTGGTTTGCTCCAAGGGCCATGCAGGACCTGCCGTGTACGGCACCCTGGCTCTGAAGGGCTTTTTCCCCTATGAGGAGCTGAAGACCCTGAACCGACCGGGTACCCGCCTGCCCAGCCACTGTGACCGCAATAAGACCCCCGGCGTTGATATGACCAC
>JAFRSI010000065.1 GCA_017427645.1 Oscillospiraceae bacterium
CGCGGCGCGACCGGGTCGGTCACAAAGACTCTGATCGTTGCATCGACAGCGTCGAACCCGTACCAGGATTCAAACATGCGCTTTACCTTGGAAAAGTCTTTTAATTCATATATCATACGTTGCCTCGTTAAATTTCGATTTGTCGATCTCTTTATTCTTTTTCTATTATACGCGAATACTGTGTTTTTTCAATCCTTTAACGAAAGAAAACCTCTTTTGCCTTGGTAGACAAAAGAGGTTTCTTTGATGGTGCCGGTGGTGGGACTCGAACCCACACCCTGTCGCCAGGAACGGATTTTGAGTCCGTCACGTCTGCCAATTCCATCACACCGGCGTGTGAACGGGGCTATTATAGCGTATTCACGGTGCAAATTCAAGTGAAAGTTAGACCGCGCGGGGACTTTTGCGGAAAATAAAAAGTTTCTCTACCAAAATGCCGGAAACTGTGTTATGATAAATAAGTATTATCATGGGCGCAGAGCGCCGGGAGGAGGGTGACGATGCGGATGCATTTGAAAAAACTGTGGCTGCTGGGCGCGGCGTTGGCGCTGAGCTGGACACTGGCCGGCTGTACGGCGCCCTCCAGTGCGGAGAGCCTCTTCACCCTGCCGAAGCTTCCCATTGAATACACCGATCTGTCCCGGCAGATCGGCGAACTGATTGACGAGGGATATGAATACGCCTCGCCCACCAGCGGACGGAATATCCAGTCCGTGCAGATGGTGGACCTGGACGGCGACGGCGACGAGGAGGCGGTGGCCTTCTTCCGCCGCAGCAGCGACGAGAAGCCGCTGAAAATCTTCATCTTCCGCGCCAACAACGACACCTATGATCCGCTGTGCACCATCGAGAGCAGCGGCACGGGGGTGGACAGCGTGGCCTACCGGGACCTGACCGGCGACGGGAAACAGGAGCTGGTGGTGGGCTGGCGCATCAGCTCCGACGTGCAGGCGGTGGCGGCCTATACCGTCAGCGCCGAGCCGAAGCTGCTGATGCAGAGCAGCTGCGTGCGTTACAGCATCGAGGAGCTGGACGGCGACGGGATCCCCAGTCTGCTGATTTTCCGGCTGGACGACGAGGGCAACAGCGTAGCCGAGTTTTACAGCTGGCACAACGGGAAAATGGGAGTTTCCTATACGACAAATCTGTCCGGCACCATGGCGGAGCTGTCCCGGGGCAGCGTGGTCTCCGGCCGATTGTCGGGCACGAAGCAGGCGGTATTCGTCACCGGCGTTACCGAGCAGAATGCCGCTGCCACGGACATCATCACCTATCGGGAGGAGCAGGGCCTGGTGAACCTGGCCATCAGTCAGCAGACCGGCAGCTCCCGGGTGGTGTTCCCCTACATGCAGCTGCGTCCCCAGGACATCAACCGCGACGGCATGATCGACGTGCCCTGTCCCCGGTCCGACGAGAACGGCCAGCCCACCGGCGTGGTGGACTGGATCGACTTCGATGAAGAGGGCGAGGACAGCCGGGTCTTGACCACGTATCACCATCTGGCCGGCGGCTGGTATTTCATAGTTCCGGAGGAGTGGACGGATCAGATTCAGGTGACCAACGCCGAGCACGGCAACTACGAGATCCAGACCACGCTGCTGGTGGACGACACGCAGGTGGGCGCGATCTACACGCTGACCGGAGAAAACCGGGAGAACCGGGCTCAGCGGGGCAACCGCATCGTGCTCAAGCGGCAGATCGGCACCATCTACGCCGCCGAAGCCTATGCCGCCGGAGCGGACTTCGGATTGACGGAGGACCTCCTGCGCCAGAATTTCCGTCTGATTGCCAACCAGTGGACGAATGGATAAATGAACGACGAAAGGATGGTCTGACAGATATGAAAAAGGTACTTGTACTGGAGGATGAGTCCAGCATCCGCAGCTTTATCGTGATCAATCTGCGCCGCGCCGGCTACGAGGTGGTGGAGGCGGAGACCGGCGAGGAGGCGCTGGAGAAGCTGGAGCACCACCGGGATACCCGGGTGGCGCTGCTGGACGTGATGCTGCCCGGCATCGACGGCTTTGAGGTCTGCCGCCGTATCCGCGCAGGCAACTCCCGCATCGGCATCATCATGCTGACGGCCCGGGCCCAGGAGATGGACAAGGTCACCGGCCTGATGACCGGCGCGGACGACTACGTGACAAAGCCCTTCTCCCCGGCGGAGCTCACCGCCCGGGTGGACGCCCTGATGCGCCGCAGCGGCGGCAGCGAGAGCAGCGAGGGCGAGATCCAGCAGGATCCCTTCCTGCTGAATACCCGCAACCGCACCCTGGAGAAGAACGGGGAGCGGATCAAGCTGACCCAGGTGGAGTATGCCATCATCAAGATGTTTATGGAGAATCCGGGCAAGGCCCTGTCCAGGGAGGAGATCCTGGATATGGTGTGGGGCCGCGACTATTTCGGAGAGCTGAAGATCGTGGACGTGAATATCCGCCGTCTGCGGCTGAAGATCGAGGACAACCCCACCAACCCCACGTATATCACCACCGTCTGGGGTTACGGCTACAAGTGGGGCTTCTGATGCCCTTCTGAAAAAACAGGGAGAGGAGGAACTGCCTTGGCAAAGGGAAAACCCGTCGTGCGCGGCCTGCGGAAGCGCTGGCTGCTCAACAGCGTGGGCCCGGTGATCCTGATCATGCTGCTGATCGCCGTGATGGCCGCCGGCACAGTGGACAGCACCTATTACGGCAGCGCCCGCTCCTCCCTGGAGGCAAAGGCGAAGGCCGGCGCCGATTATTTCAATACGTATACCATGAACAGCTACAGCGAGTATTACCGCACGGCCTCGCTGTACGTGGCCAGCTTTGACGAGAGCGACGTGATCGAACTGCAGTTCCTCAACGTGTCCGGCCAGATCGAGACCTCCACCCGGGGCTTTACCGCCGGCACCTCGCCGGGGACGCCGGAGATCGCCCGGGCCCTGGAAAGCGGCAGCGTGGACTCCTTCCTGGGGCCGGATCCCGCCACGGGAGAGCGGATCATGGCCGTATCCAGCCCGCTGGTGTTCAACGGGACTGTGGTGGGCCTGATGCGGTACCTCACCTCCACCCGGCAGATCGACCGCCAGGTGGTGGTGATCGGCCTCTCCATCGGCGCGGCCATCGTGGGCGTCATCCTGCTGGTGGTGATCTCCAACCTGCTGTTCATCAACAATGTGGTCAAACCCGTGGCCGAGGTGAGCGAGGCGGCCAAGCGGATCTCCGGCGGCAGCTACGGGATCCAGATCCCCAACCGCTACTCCGACGAGATCGGCGAGCTGGTGGACAATATCAACGACATGTCTCTGAAGATCAGCCAGAGCGAAAAGGTGCAGACGGAGTTCATCTCCTCCGTCTCCCACGAGCTGCGCACGCCCCTGACGGCCATCAACGGCTGGGGCGAGACGCTGCTGGCCGACGAGAGCAGCGACAGCCGCCAGCTGCGCCGGGGCGTAGGCATCATCCTCAAGGAGTCCCGCCGCCTGACCAACATGGTGGAGGAGCTGCTGGAGTTCTCCAAGATGCAGGACGGCCGATTCACCCTGCGGGTGGAGCCCATGGACCTGCAGGCGGAGTTCGAGGACGCCGTCTATACCTACCGGGAGCTGTTCCGGCAGGAGGGGATCACCCTGGAATACGAGGACGGCGGCGAGATCTACGACCAGCCCATCACCGGCGATCCGGAGCGGCTCAAGCAGGTGTTCTGCAACGTGCTGGACAACGCCGCCAAGCACGGCGGCAGCGGCAAGCGGATCACCGCGTCCATGACCCGGGAGGGTGAGGACTACGTGATCCGGATCCGGGACTACGGCCCCGGCATCCCGGAGGCGGAGCTGCCCTACGTGAAGCAGAAATTCTACAAGGGCTCCTCCAAGGCCCGGGGCAGCGGCATCGGCCTGGCCGTCTGCGAGGAGATCGTCCAGCGGCACAACGGCGTCTTTGAGATCGGCAACGCCGAGGGAGGCGGCGCCGTGGTGACCATCCGGCTGCCGGTCGAGGGATAAAAAATAGAACAGGTGTTGCATTTTCAAAAGATGCGTGATATAATACGAGCAAAGCGAAAGGAAAGATCCATGGCGGAAAAGAGAGAAACCTGCGCGTTTCGGACGTCTATCGGCGGCCAGGCGCTGATCGAGGGAATTCTGATGCGAGGGCCGGAAAAGCAGGCCATCGTGGTGCGCTCCCCGGACGGTCTGGTGACCAAGGTGGAGGAGCTGAAGCTGATCCGTGACAAATATCCGATCCTGGGGCTGCCGGTGATCCGCGGTGCGGTGACTTTCCTCAGCTCCATGATCAACGGCGTCAAGGCGCTGATGTTCTCGGCGGACTACTACCCCGAGGACGAGCTGAGCGAGCCCGGCAAGCTGGACCGGTGGCTGGAAAAGCACGTCCCGGCGGAGAAGCTCCAGGGCGTGATCGTCTGGGTGTCGGTGATCCTGTCGCTGGCCTTTTCCCTGGTCCTGTTCATGCTGCTGCCCACCTTCCTGGCCGGACTGGCGGATCCCTGGCTCCATTCTGCCGTCGTCCACAACCTGATCGAGGGCGTGGTGAAGATCGCCATATTCATGACCTACATGATCCTGGTCTCCAGGCAGAAGGACGTGGCCCGGGTTTTCCGCTACCACGGCGCGGAGCACAAGACCATCTTCTGCTACGAGGCGGGCCTGGAGCTGACGGTGGAAAACGCCCGCATCCAGCCCATGCACCACCCCCGCTGCGGCACCAGCTTTCTCTTTGTGGTGATCATCGTGTCCATCCTGTTTTCCAGTCTGGTGCTGAGCCACATGGCCTGGCGCAGCCTGTGGGTGCGCGTGCTGGTGCATCTGGCCCTGCTGATCCCGGTGGTGGGTGTGACGTATGAGTTCAACCGCTGGGTGGGCCGCCACGACAACGTCCTGACGCGGATCCTGGCCGCTCCGGGGCTCTGGATGCAGAACTTTACCACCAACGAGCCGGACGACTCCATGCTGGAGGTGGCCATCGAGGCGCTGAAGCTGGTGCTTCCGGCGGAGAAGGGCAAGGACGCCTGGTAAAGGGGGACCGGCATGGCCATTACATACAACAATCTCTATATGGACGTCCGCCAGATCTTCCGGGCCAGCAACATTGAGGCGTCTACGCTGGAGGCCCGGGAGCTGGTGTGCTACGCCGCCGGCAAGACCCGGGAGGAGCTGAGCCGGGACGCCCGGCTGTACGTGCCGCAGGCTGTGGAAGAGAAGGTACGGGAGCTGGTGGCCCGCCATCTGGAGGGGGAGCCGGTGGCCTATCTGATCGGCGAATGGGAATTCTACGGTCTGCCGCTGGATATCTCCGAGAGCGTGCTGATCCCGCGGACGGACACGGAGGTGCTGGCCGCCCAGGCCATCGAGGGCGTCAGAGAGCTGGACAGGCCCCGGGTGCTGGATCTGTGCGCCGGAAGCGGCTGCGTGGGACTGGCCATTGCCAGCCAGGTCCCCGGCTGCCGGGTGGTGCTGGGGGAAATCAGCGAGGCCGCCCTGCGGATCTGCCGGCAGAATATCCGCCGCAGCGGTCTGACGGAACGGGTGGTGACCTGTCAGGTGGACGCCACGGCAAAGCCTCTGGCCAATCTGGGGGAGTTCGACGCCATCGTCTGCAATCCGCCCTATATCCCCAGCGGCGATATCGCCCGGCTGGACGCATCCGTGCGGGACTATGAGCCCCGGCTGGCTCTGGACGGCGGGGCGGACGGGCTGGATTTCTACCGCGCGATCTGCGACAAGTGGCGCCAGGCGCTGAGTACCGGCGGGCGCCTCTATTTCGAGGTGGGTATCGGCCAGGCGGATGAGGTGCTGCGGCTGATGCGCAGCCGGGGCTTTGGCGATATCCAGGTGATCCCCGATACCAACGGGATCCCCCGGGTGGTATATGGGACGCTGTGCGAAAGCGTATATTGAGAACGTATATTGACTGTCCTTTTTTCGGGACAGAGAATCCGATAGAATACAGGTAAGAAAAACGAAGGAGGACATCCGTATGGCAGCAAAGAGAGAACCCATCAATACGGCGCCCGTGGTATCCGACAAGAAGAAGGCGCTGGAGACGGCCATGCAGCAGATCGAGAAAATGTACGGCAAGGGCTCCATCATGCGCTACGGCGACGGCCAGGTAGCCAATGTGGAGGTCGTGCCCACCGGATCACTGGCGCTGGACCTGGCGCTGGGGATCGGCGGACTGCCCCGGGGCCGCGTGGTGGAGATCTACGGGCCGGAGTCCTCCGGCAAGACCACGCTGGCGCTGCACGTGCTGGCCGAGGCCCAGAAGCTGGGCGGCGAGGTGGCCTTCGTGGATGCCGAGCACGCTCTGGACCCCACCTATGCCAAGGCGCTGGGCGTCAACGTGGAGGACATGCTGATCTCCCAGCCGGACACCGGCGAGCAGGCGCTGGAGATCACCGAGGCGCTGGTGCGCTCCGGTGCCATCGACGTGGTGGTGGTGGACTCCGTGGCCGCCCTGGTGCCCCGGGCTGAGATCGAGGGCGAGATGGGCGACAGCTTCGTGGGCCTCCACGCCCGCCTCATGAGCCAGGCCCTGCGCAAGCTCACCGGCGTCATCAACAAGACCAACACCATCGTGATCTTCATCAACCAGCTGCGCGAGAAGGTGGGCGTCATGTACGGCAATCCGGAGGTCACCACCGGCGGCCGGGCCCTGAAGTTCTACGCCTCCGTCCGCATCGACGTGCGCCGGGTGGAATCCCTGAAGGCCGGCGGCGAGGTGGTGGGCAACCACGTCCGCGCCAAGGTGGTCAAGAACAAGGTGGCGCCCCCGTTCCGGGAGGCGGAGTTCGATATCATGTACGGCGAGGGCATCAGCAAGCTCAGCGAGCTGCTGGATCTGGGCGTGAAGCTGGATCTGGTGCAGAAGAGCGGCAGCTGGTTCAATATGGGCGAGGTCCGTCTGGGCCAGGGCAAGGACGCCGCCAAGCAGTACCTGCGGGAGCACCCGGAGGAGGCTGCGGAGCTGGAGCGCAAGGTGCGGGAGAACTTCCACAAGCTGATGGGCGCCCAGTCCCGCATCGCGGCCAAGGCCGCGGGCCGTGCGGTGGACGTATCCGCCGACGATTTTGACGACGACGCCGAATGAGGATCGCGAAGGTCGAAAAATCCAAACACAAGCAGGAGCGCGTGCTGGTCTATACGGAGGAGGGCGACCTCCTCCGTATCACCCAGGCCGAGCTCCTGCCCTTTGGCATTTGTCCCGGCGCGGAGCTGAGCGAGGAGCAGACGGAGGCGCTGAAGGCCGCCGCCCGCCGTTCGGAGACAGATCTCCGGGCCGCCCGCATGGCCTCCGGCCGAATGCTCAGCAAGAAGGAGCTGACGGACCGGCTGCGCCGCAGAGGCGCCGAGCCGGACGAGGCGGCCGCGGCGGCGGAGCGGATGGAAGAGCTGGGCGCCGTGGACGACGCCGCCTATGCCGGTGTGATCGTCCGCCACTACGCCGCCATGGGCTGTGGACGGGGCCGGGTGGAGCAGGAGCTCTACCGCCGGGGCATCCCCAGGGAGCTGTGGGACGCGGCGCTGGCGGAGCTGCCGGACAGCGGCGAGGCCATCGACGCCTTTCTGCGGGATAAGCTGAAAGGCCGCCTGCCAGACAGAGCCGAACGCAAGCGGCTGTCCGACGCCCTGCTGCGCCGGGGCTTTGGCTGGAATGAGATCCGCCCGGCGCTGAACCGGCTGGGCGGCGAGGAAATCGAGGAATAGGGGAAAAGAACGTGAAGGTTTCATTTATCTCCCTGGGCTGTGCCAAGAACCTGGTGAACACGGAGCAGATGATGGCCCTGTGCCGCGACGCCGGCATGGAGCTGCTGCCCGACAGCCCCGGGGCCGACGTGGTGGTGATCAACACCTGCGGCTTTATCGACAGCGCCAAAAGCGAGGCCATCGACACCATTTTGTCCGTGGCGGCCCAGAAGGAAGCGGGCCAGGTGGGCAAGATCCTGGTGGCCGGCTGCCTGAGTCAGCGGTATAAAGAGGAGATCCTCTCCGAGCTGCCGGAGGTGGACGGCATCCTGGGCACCGGCAGCTACGGCGATATCGTCCCGGCCATCCGGGAGGTGGTCTCCGGTGGCACGCCCTGCCGCTTCGGCAGCATCCACGCCCCGGTGGAGGAGCTGGACCGGGTGCTGACCACTCCGTCCCACTACGCCTATCTGCGCATCGCCGAGGGGTGCGACAACCACTGCGCCTACTGCGTCATCCCCTCCCTGCGGGGCAAGTACCGCAGCCGCCGCCTGGAGGACGTGGTCCACGAGGCGGAGCGGCTGGCGGACGCCGGGGTGAAGGAGTGCATCGTCATCGCCCAGGATATCACCCGCTACGGCATCGACCTCTATGGAAGGCGGATGCTGCCGGAGCTGCTGCGGCGCCTGTGCCGCCTGGACTTCCGCTGGATCCGGCTCCACTATCTCTATCCCGACGAGATCAACGACGAGCTGATCGACACCATCGCCGCCGAGCCCAAGATTCTGAACTATCTGGATCTGCCCATCCAGCACTGCAACGACAAGGTGCTCTCCGCCATGAACCGGCGGGACACCAAGGCGGAGCTGCTGGCCCTGTTCCAAAAGCTGCGGGAGCGGATCCCCGGCCTGGTGCTGCGCACCAGCCTGATCACCGGCCTGCCCTACGAGGACGAGGCGGCCTTCAGCGAGCTGTGCGACTTCCTGCGGCAGGTCCGCATCGAGCGGGCCGGTGTGTTTCCCTACTCCCCGGAGGAGGGGACGCCGGCGGCCAAAATGGACAATCGTGTGGACACCGCCGAGGCCGAGCGCCGCGCCGAGCTGGTGGTGGACGTGCAGTCGGAGATCATGGACGCGTTCAACGAGAGCCGCATGGGGGAGAGCGTGGAGGTGCTGTGCGACGGCTTTGACGGCCAGTCCATGTGCTACGTGGGCCGCAGCTACGCCGAGAGCCCCGATATCGACGGGCGGATCTACTTTACCGCCGACCGGGAGATCGATCCCGGGCGGTTCGTCATGGTGCGCATCACCGGCGCCATGGACGGTGAACTGACCGGTGAACTGGAGGAATGAGCCATGCCCATGACAACTGCCAACAAGCTGACCCTGCTGCGGGTCTTCCTGATCCCCGTCTTCCTGGTGGTGGCCTACTGGGGCTTCCCCGGCCACCGCTACGTGGCCCTGGCCGTGTTCATCATCGCCAGCCTCACCGACCTGCTGGACGGCTACATCGCCCGGCACTACAACCAGATCTCCGACTTCGGCAAGTTTGCCGATCCCCTGGCCGACAAGTGCCTGGTGATGGCGGCCCTGTGCTGGCTGGTGGAGTGCCGCCAAATGGCCGGCTGGATCCTGGCCGCCGTGCTGCTGCGGGAGTTCGCCGTGTCCGGCATGCGCCTGGTGGCCGTGGAGAAGGGCCGGGTCATCGCCGCCGGCTGGTCCGGCAAGGTGAAGACCGCCAGCACCATGGTGTGCATCTGCCTGATGATCGTCTTCGGCGCGGAGCCCCGCTGGCTGAATCTGCTGTGCCAGATCATCATTCTGGCCACCACCGTCTACTCCGGCGTGGAGTATTTCATCAAGAACTGGGATGTGTTCCAGGAGAAGTAAACGAGAATAATAAGCGGGCGGCAGGCCATCGGCCTGCCGCCCGCTTTCGTCTTGCGAGGGGTCTATTTGTTGTAAGGCACCCACGTGATATGCCCCAGGTAGTTCTTCTTCACGTCCGCTGTCCAGGTGCTGTCCCCGGCAGGATAGTACGCTGTGGCAGTGACATTATGGAGAGCGCTATCAGAAAAAGACGGCGCTGAACCGAGAAATGTAATGGTCGAAAGCGACGAGCAATTCCAGAATGCGTCAATGCCGATGCTCTTGACGGTGGTGGGAATGGTGATCGATTGCAGAGAATCGCACCAGGAGAACATGGAGTTGCTAATCCGCTCCAAATGAGAACCCAAGGTAACATCGGTCAGCGCGGAGCATCTTATAAAAGCGCTGTCACCGACGTATGTCACTCCGTTTCCAATCCGCAGAGATTCCGCATACGGGCAATCCCGGAAAGCGGCCTCGCCGATAGTCGTCACCTGATCCGGGATATCAATGGAGGACAGAGAACAACCGGCAAAGGCATAGGCGCCAATAGACGTCACACCGCTGCCGAGCTGCAGAGACTGCAGTTCATTGCATCCGTGAAAAGCGAACTCACCGATAGACGTTACACTGTTTGGAATTACAACAGAGGTGATAGAAGATCCGCGAAAGGCCTCCGGCCCGATTACCGTCAAGCCGGCGGGAATTCTCAGACTGTGCAGAAAAATGGATTTATAGAAGCAATTGGAGCCGATAAATGTGACGCTGTCGGGCAGAACCAGCTCGGTTAAGCTTCTGCACCAAGAGAATGCCTCTGCGCCGATACGCTGAAGTTGGGGTGGAAGCACGATATCCGTCAGGTGGTTGGCCTCATAGAATGCGCGGTCACCGATAGCGGTTACGCTGCTGGAGAGGACGACCGATTGCAGGGTGCGGCTGCGGAAAGCATTGCTCCCAACGGAGGTTACGCCATTCTCAACGACTACTTTTTCATAGTTGGCGCCTCCCCAGAGGTATTCCCTTTCAGCGAAATCCCACATGGGACCTGTGCCGGAAATGGTGAGGACCGTAGCGGAATCATCCAGCGACCAAAACAGATTGTCGCCGCACTGATTTCTCGTATACTGTTCCGCGTCCAGCACCGTCAGCACTGCCTCATCGGAGATCGTCCGGACATTGTTGGCATCGGTGATGACACAGCGGTATCGAAAGTTGTTCTTTGTTTTCAGGTCCTCTATGTAAAGATTGGCTGGGTTGGCGGAAAGGGGGGAGGAGGTGGCAGTCCACTGGCTGCTGTCCGGCGCTTTAGCCTGCCATTGATAGACCAGATCCACTCCCGTGGCGGTCACTGCGAAGGATACCGATTCGCCCCTTGATGCGGCCACGCTTTTCGGTTGTTTGGTAATAACCGTTAGGATCGTCACAGTTGCCGGGTCGGAATACGTCTTATTACCGCTGGCATCGGTGATAGCGCAGCGAAGCTGGCATCCATTCCAGCGTTCGTTCATTTTGACTATCAGCTTGGGCGTCTTGTTGCCGGCGAGATAATCCGTATAATCGACCCATTTTTCAGCCCCTCGCCGGAACTGCCACTGATAGGCCAGGTCCTGCCCCTCGGCAGCGACGGAAAAAACGATTTCGGCGTCAATGGCGGCATTTGCATCAGCGGGCTGGCGGGTGATGATGGGACCGGTCAGCGGAACGGAAAGCGTCAGGGTGGCGGCGTCGGAGGTGAGCTGACTGCCTCCGGCATCGGTGATGACGCAGCGGTACTGCTCTCCATTGTGTCCCGCTGCAGCCTCCACGGTGAGGGTCGGTGTGCCGTTGCCGGGCAGGGGACAGTCGGCCCAGCTGCCTCCCGGGGTTTTGGTCTGCCACTGATAGACCAGGTCCTGCCCCTCGGCTGCCACAATGAAAGTGACCTTCTCCCCTGGAGCTGCGCTGGCATCGGCAGGCTGGCGGGTGATGACGATCCCCAGAGTCAGTGTCGCGGTGTCGGAAACAAGCCGGCTTCCGTTGGCGTCGGTGATGACGCAGCAAAACTGCTGTCCGGCGCGGTCCGGGGTGACGTCCACGGTGAGGGTTGGAGTATCGCTGCCTGGCAGAAGACAGTCTGCCCATTCGCCGCCGGGGGTTCTGACCTGCCACTGATACGACAGGCGGGGCCCGTCAGCTTCCAGAGAAAACGAGATGGTTTTTCCGGGGGCTTCACATACGTCCACGGGCTGACGGGTGATAATGGTCCCTACCGTCAGTACGGCAGAATCAGAAACAACGACGCCGCCCTCCCCGTCAGTAATGACGCAGCGGAACAGCTTACCGTTGTCCGCCGCAGCGGCGGTGATGTGGAAGACAGGCGCATCCGTATCGTTTTTCTCAATGCTGAGCCACTTGCCGCCGGGGGTCTTGACCTGCCACTGATAGGACAGATCCCTGCCGACGGCCGCCACGGTAAACCGCGCCGTGGTGCCGACCGCTGCGGTAATGTCCTGGGGGTGGGAGGTGATGGTGATGGAATTCGCAGCAGGCCTCAAACGGTCGGAATAGTGCTCGACGGCCCAACTGACCACAGAGGTCTGCATGGCGGGCGAGGCGGCGAAGGCCACGGTCAGGGTCAGCATCAGCGCCATCAGCACCACGGCCACCCGGCTGACAAGACGAAAGGCGGTTTTCCGGGCGGTATATCGCCGCCCGGCAGCCAGCTTGCGCCGAACGGTGCGCACGCACCGGGTGTGCAGATCGCCGGGGACGACAGCCGAAGGATCCGCTTTCAGCCGTTCGTTCTCGGCCAGCGCCTGCTGCCCCTGCGCTATCGCCACGTCGTCCATCAGCAGGGCGAACAGGGCGTTTTCATAGTCGTCATAGAGCTTTTCCTGTCTGGTCATCGTCCTTCCACTCCTTATACGCTTCCATCGCCCTGCGGCGTGCCCGGGTCAGCTTCATGCGGACGCTGTCGCTCTTGCAGCCCAGCTCCAGGGCCAGCTCCTCGTCCGTTTTCCCCATAATGTACCGGCCCTCCAGGAGAGCGCGGTCCGGCTCCGGCAGAGTCGTCCAGACCTGGTAAAAATCCCGGCGCTCCTCGTTCTGCAGCACCAGCAGCTCCGTGGAGGCCTCCGCCGCGCGGCTGCCGGTGTCCTCCGGGGAGGCGGCTTCCTCCGTATATTTTCTTCGGACCCGCTCCGCTCGCAGGTAATTGAGAGCGGTGTTCTTTACTGTATTGACAATATAGCCCGCCAAATTGCAACGGGGAATGGCCATGATCGTCTGGACGTGGTCGATGAGCTTCACCAGGGACTCCTGCACGATATCCTCGGCGGGACCTTCCGCAGAGAAGCGCCGGGCGGTGGAATACATCAGCGTTTCATATTCGTCCAGGAGCTCCAGCATAAAGTCTTTCTCATCCGGCGTGTTCAGCGCCATCAGCGGCAGCAGAATCAGCACGTAAATACCCCCTATCTCTGATATCCTGTTTTATAGTAACACGCGACGTGTCGAAAATGCAACAAGTGCGCCGTCTGCAGATCGCGCAGGAGAGGTTTGTTTGGGCGCTGTCTGTGCCGCAAAGGACAAGCCCTCCGGCTGAACCGGAGGGCTTGTTTTTTTTGTCGGCTGTTATCCCACGCGCAGGGTGGCGGCGTCGGAGATCAGATGGCTGCCGGAGGCGTCCGTGATCCTGCAGCGGAACTGCATGCCGTCGCGGTTGCCGGTGACGCCGATGTGCATGGTCGGTGTGTTGGAGCCGTCGACGTTTGCGTTGTACCACTTGCCGTCCTTGAGGGACTTGTACTGCCACTGGTAGGTCAGCCCCTCGCCCGCAGCCTCCACGGTAAAGCTGGCCGTGGCGCCGATGGGTCCGGTGAAATCGGCAGGCTGGGAGGTGATGGCAAAGGGTTCATACATAATCCAGGTCAGAGTCCCGCCATAGTTCTGGCAGACGGTTTCGGTCCAGGTGGGATCTGATGCGGGATAGTATACCGTACCGGTGACAAATTGAAATGCGTTATCGCCAATCGCAGGAGCATTTCCCAGGAAGGTGATAACAGGCTTCTTTTCCGGGGTGTAGTACGTATCGAAGCTGTATGCAAAAGCGTTGCTGCCGATAGAAGTCACCGTGGAGGGGATGGTCAGCGTTTCAAAGGCAAGGCAGCCGGCAAAGGAATAGTCGCCGATGGCGGTCAGCCCCTCCGGCAGTATCAAACCGGTCAGAGCCCGGCACCCGTTAAAGGCGTTGCCTCCGATACTGGTTACCGTAGAGGGAATCACGACGGTTTCCAGAGAATGGCACATGCGGAAGGTCCACTCTTGGATGACAGTGACGCCCTCCGGAATCACACATTCCTTCAGCTCTGTGCAATCACTGAAAGCTTTTTTCTCAATACGTGTCACGGTATCGGGAATGGAGATATGTTCTATGTACAGGCCTTCGAACATGGATTCAGAAATGGAGGTCATGCCCGGTTCAATTACCACCTCATGCAGGTCTTCCCAATGATCCTGGAAAAGATGCGCTCCATCCGGGAAAGGATAGCTCCAGGGATCCCCGGTGCCGGAGATGGTCAAGAGGCCGTTTTCGTCGAGAGTCCAGGTCAAATTGTCGCCGCAGGTACCATAGTCGACCGTGTCGGGCCCAACGGTCACCGCGCGCAGGGTCGCGGCGTTGGAGATGACATGGTGATTGCTGTCGTCAGTGATCCTGCAGCGGAACTGCATGCCGTCGCGGTTGCCGGTGACGCCGATATGCATGGTCGGCGTGTTGGAGCCGTCGACATTTGCGTTGTACCACTTGCCGTCCTTGAGGGACTTGTACTGCCACTGGTAGGTCAGCCCCTCGCCGGTGGCCTCCACGGTAAAGCTGGCCGTGGCGCCGATGGGTCCGGTGAAATCGGCAGGCTGGGA
>JAFRSI010000066.1 GCA_017427645.1 Oscillospiraceae bacterium
GAACCCAGACGTTCCGGGTATCTTTTATCAGAGTTTTGCAGGCATAATGAGAACTCCGCTTTCGGATATCAATCTCTCAACCGCAAATGCTGTTATAAAAATGATTGAAGGCGAGAACGACGGCTTGGTCAGCGTTGAATCTGCTAAATGGGGAGAATCTTTTACCCTGCTGAAAGGCCGAACAAACAGAGGCGTCTCTCATTACGACGAAATCGATTTCAGGCGTTCGCCTCTCTCCTCAAAGAGAAGTGGAGATGGCATTGCAGATATTTGCGATGTTTATATTGCAATCGTAGAAGATTTGGCTGATCGCGGTTTTTAAGGGGAAATGACACCCCTATCGTTCACTTTGAACCCCCTTTTGGCAAGTGAACCCCCCTCGCCCACAGTTGCCCCCCCCTAAAGGGCAGGTGACCCCCCCTCCGGGAAGTTCTATCAAAACAGTGAAACAAATCCACAGAAAGAGGCCCGTGCCGTGCGGCACGGGCCTCTTTCTGTGGTGGAGCGTTCCCGCGGTGGGAGTCGAAACGAGCTCCGGCTTTGCGTGAGCGTCAGCGAGGGGCAAAGCCGGCAGAAAACGTGCCGGCGGTCTGCCGCCGAAGCGCGGCTGCGGCGGATGAAGCGAGGCGGCAGAAAGGAGGTGCCCCGCTTGGCGCGACCAACGGGAGCGGGAAACGGCTGGCACGACGCGGGCTGTTTTCGCAGCGAGAATCGACTCCCCTCATCCGACACGACGAGCATGAGGCCCGTGATCGCCTCGCCCCCGCACGAGCTCCCGGACACTCCCGCCGCATGACAGGAGAACTCCCTTTACAATACTTGCGGCACAGAGAACAGCCGCTGCGGATCACTTCCGCAGCGGCTGTTATTATACTTCGGATTAAACCCGGCGCTGTAAAAGACGGCGGAAGGATCTGCCGCCCGATTCGTGCGGGATCACAGATCCTCCCAGGAGAGAAACTCCGTGTGGCCGGCCTCCCGGATGAGGCGGATCTGCTCCTCCAGGGGCTTGAAGGGGGCGTTTTTCTCAAAAGGGGAAGTCGTCGCGTCGACCAGGACCCCGTTCTGGTAGTCCGGGTGGACGTACAGCTCCACGATGCTGTCGCCTGCAAACTGATCCGGACATTGGAGAAAGTACGGCACCTTGCTGGATTTCATCACATATTGCTTTTCCCGTTTGATGTTGAAAAACATCATGGAATAGAACAGCTTTTTTTTCAGCGAGGTCTGGCTTTTCTGGTGCTCACCGAAAAACCGGGCCGAAGCGACGTCATATTTGCGGATCAGCTTTCGGTAAGCCAGATCCACCGGGGGACTGAGATTCACCCAGCGATGGACGTCCAGATGGTTGTAATTGGCCTGGCCGCCGGTCAGCTCACGAAACTGGAGAAACTGTGTTTCCAGCTCCTGAAGAAAGACGTCGCTGTATTTTGCAAAATCCGGCTTGTAATAGTTATAGCCGGAAAACTCCCCGTTTTTGCAGAAGCGGCTCTTCTTGTAGTTCTCGTTCAAAGGGACAAAGTGATTTCCGGAGGTCTTGCCCGACGACAGGTTGAGGTGGCAGTGTACGTGCCGGAGATATCCGCCCTGCTGCGCCATCTCAACGGCCTCCCGTGTGAACTCCGACCCCATGAGCAGCGACGTGGAACGGACCAGCCCCTGCTTCATGGCGCAGTCGATGGCCAGATTCATTTCATGGGACCGCCCGAAATCGTCGGCCTGCATGACGATCTTCATATGCCTTGTCTCCCTTCTTCATCCCACGGGGGAAGGCGAATGCCCTGGCGTGTCCCGGGACCTGCCTCCTGCCGAGCCTTCCCCGGCGGCGATCTGAATAGATTAATTATAGCATACATGTGCGGCCAGTTCAACCTCTGCGCAGGGGGACGCGGCGCTGCAGCCGTGACTTTTTCTGCTTTTTCCAGCGCAACAATTGACTTGCAAAGCAACCGAATATTGGCTATAATACAAAATGGTTTTTTGCGGCCGGAAATATGGCCCGGCCGCCATTTGCCGCAGGTGAGACAAGAGTTATGCGACAAAAGCACGGAGGTTGAATCATGCTGAATATAACAAAGACGATCGAGGGCGGGAGCGTGCTGCTCTCCCTGGAGGGCCAGCTGGATACGACGACCTCGCCGGAGCTGGAGGAGGCGCTGAAGGAGACGCTTACGGACGCCACGGAGCTGACGCTGGATTTTGAAAAGCTGGACTACATATCCTCGGCCGGACTGCGGGTGCTGCTGTCTACCCGGAAGACCATGAGCAGGCAGGGGACGATGAAGCTGACCCACGTAAACGAGATCGTGATGGAGATCTTTGAGGTGACGGGTTTTGTGGATATCCTGACCATCGAATAAGCAGCCCGGCGGATTTTGACGGAGAGCCATCGGCCCGGCGCCGACCTTGACGGCGGCCGTATTTGCGGCATTTCCGCCTGTGGAGACAAAATGCCGGCGGACTTCGTTCAGAAAGCGGAGCGGTCCGACCACCGGACCGCGGCGCGCCTGGAGTACCGAGGGGAGGAAACGGAGAAGAATGAAGATCGATTTGACAGGACGGATCGACTCCAACAACGCTGCCCAGCTGGAGGCAAAGATCCTGAAGCAGCTGGAGGGCGCGAAGGATACGTCCGTGGTGCTGGATGCGGCCGGGCTGGACTATATTTCCAGCGCCGGACTGCGGGTCCTCCTGCGGGTGCGGAAAACCCATCCGTCCCTGCGGATCACCAACGTCAGTCCGGAGGTTTACGAGATCCTGGAGATGACCGGCTTCACCGAGATGATGACGGTGGAGAAGGCCTACCGGGTGGTCTCCGTAGAGGGCTGCGAGGTCATCGGCCGCGGCGCCAACGGCACCATTTACCGCATCGACCAGGACAACGTGGTGAAAGTATATAAGAACGCCGACGCGCTGGCAGATATCCAGCACGAGCGGGAGGTGGCCAAGCTGGCACTGATCCTGGGCGTCCCCACCGCCATTTCCTACGACGTGGTGAAGGTCGGGGACAGCTACGGCTCCGTGTTTGAGCTGCTCAACGCCCGGCCCTTCTCCAAGATCCTGGCCACCGAGCCGGAGAAGATGGACTGGTGCGTGCAGGAATACGTGAAGATGCTCAAGACCATCCACGGGACGCTGGTCCCGGCGGGAAAGCTGCCCGATATGCGGGAAACTGCGGTGGGCTGGGCCCGGTTTATGCAGGACCACCTGCCGGAGGAGGCGGGCAGAAAGCTGCTGGCCATGGTGGAGGCCGTGCCCCACGACGACCACATGATCCACGGCGATTATCACACCAACAATCTGGAGCTGCAGAACGACGAGGTGCTGCTGATCGATATGGACACGCTGGCCGTGGGCCATCCCATCTTTGAGCTGGGCTCCATCTTCAACGCCCTGATCGGGTTTTCCGAGCTGGACCATGAGATCATCAGGCGGTTCCAGGGCTACGACCACGAGACGGCCGAAACCTTCTGGAAGAAGTTCCTGGCCGCCTATCTGGGTACCCGGAACGAGCGGAAGAACCGGGAGGTGGAGGACAAGGCGCGGATCGTCGGCTATACCCGCCTGATCCGCCGCTCCATCCGCCGCGGCGGGCTGGAGACGGAAAACGGCCGCAGGGAGATCGACCACTGGACGGAGGAGCTGCTGACCCTGCTGGAGCGGACGGATACCCTGCTCTTCAACGCCAACGAGCTGGAGCTGGAGGCAAAGGTCGCGTATCTGCCGGAGGTCCAGGACTTTGTGGACGAGCACATCGACTGTTCCCCGAAGGCGCGGATGCAGATCAGCGTGGCGGTGGAGGAGATCTTCGTCAACATCGCCACCTACGCCTACGCCCCGGAGGACGGCATGGCCACGGTGCGGGTGGAGATCTCCGAGGAGCCGGTGACCGTGACCATCACCTTCATGGATCACGGGATCCCCTACGATCCTCTGGCGAAGGCCGATCCGGACCTGTCTCTGACCGCAGACGAGCGGCAGATCGGCGGTCTGGGGATCTTCCTGACCAAGAAGACCATGGACGACGTGAAATACGAGTACGAGGACGGCAAGAACATCCTCACGCTCAAGAAGAATCTGTGAGGTGACCATGACAGTATTCGACGAGGCAGTCATCTTTGCCGTAGAGAAGCATAGCGGCATGATGCGCAAGCGGGAGAGCACCCCCTATATCCTCCATCCGCTGGAGGTGGCGGCCATCGTGGGCACCATCAGCAGCGACGAGGAGCTGCTGGCCGCCGCCGTCCTCCACGACACCGTGGAGGATACGGACGCCACCATGGAGGAGATCGAGCAGCGCTTCGGGCCGCGGGTCGCCATGCTGGTGTCCTCCGAGACGGAGGACAAGCGGGCGGAGCTCCCGCCGGAGGAGAGCTGGCGCATCCGCAAGGAGGAGTCCCTGGAGAAGCTGAAAAATGCCGAGGATCCGGCCGTCAAGGTGCTGTGGCTGGGGGATAAGCTGTCCAACATGCGGGCTCTCTACCGCGCCTGGCGGGTAGCCGGCTGCGGGATCTGGGAGAGCTTCCATCAGACCGACCCGGCACAGCAGGCCTGGTATTATCGCTCCGTTGACGCGCTGCTGAGCGAGCTGAAGGGCTACGAAGCCTGGCAGGAGCTCCACGCGCTGGTGGAGATCATGTTTTCGGACACGGATTGGTGAAAGCGCCGGGCCCCGGACAAATGGAAACATATCTTATAAGGAGAACGCGCAATGAAAAAAGCGATCTGTCTGATCCTGTCGGCCATGCTGCTGCTGTCTCTGACGGCCTGCGGCGGCGCAAAAGAGTTCGTCTGGACCCGGGAGGGCTACTTCACCGACGAGGACGATAATCTGGTCTATATCCTCAAATCCGATTCGGAGAGCAACCCGGGCTGGGACGTGGGCGTGATGATCGGCGAGGATTCCTACGGCAATACGATCCGGCAGGAGGGTAAGACCCTCCACGGCGACCTGGCGCCCGATTATGAGGAGGGCACCTTCATCGTCACCGTATCCGAGGAGGGGAAGGACGGCATCCTGCTGACCCTGGAGGGCGGCGGCACCTACCACCTGACCTACACGGAGATATCGGAGGAATCCTTTGACGTGAGCGTCAGCACCGAGGGCCTGGGATACTTTGCCTACGCCGGCGAGGATGACGACCTGCCGGGGGACGACGAGTATACCTACACGTCGGTCCAGCTGAGCCTGTCCTCCCCGGAGGCCTACAGCTTCGGCGCCAAGGCGGGCGAGGGCTGGCGCTTCGTGAAGTGGATCAAGGACGGCAGGGATTACTCTGCCGACGGACGGATCACCGTGGAGCTGACGGGGGACACGAAGCTGGTTGCCGTGTTCGAGCTCTGGGAGACCGAATGGACCCGTCAGGGCATTTTCGAGGATGAAAACGGGAACATCCTCACTGTGACCAAATCCGACATGGCCGGCCACGAGGGCTGGTACGTGGGATGCAGCCTGGAGGAGGATACGTACGGCGGCGTGATCCCGGAGGAGGGCAATATCCTCCGCGGGGATCTGGCGCCTGCCGATGAGGAGGGATCCTTTGTCGTCACCGTGTCTGCGGAGGGAGAGGACGGCCTTCTGCTGGAGGTGGAGGGCGGCGGCGCGTATCATTTCACGCCCTCGGAGCGGCAGGACGCCGTTATTGTCGTACACGTCAACGTGGACGGCCAGGGCAGCATCGCCTACGCTGAGGGGCAGGAAACCCCGGCGTTCCATCCGGATCATCCCTATACCAGCGCACAGATCAACCTGCTGGAGCCGGCGATCTATACCTTCGCGGCCTTTGAGAGCCAGGAGGGCTGGCAGTTTGCCAAGTGGATCAAGGACGGCCGGGCCTATTCCGCCGACGAGCAGATCACCCTGGAGCTGGCGGAGAGCACGGATCTGGTGGCTGTGTTTGAGATGAGCAGAAACTGAAAAAACGCGGCAGCCCCGGATACGGGGCGGAAACGGTTCATATAAAAATAATAAGAGAAAAAGGAGAAACACACTGTGAAAAAACTGATTTGCCTGCTGCTGGCGGCTCTGCTGGTTTGCTCGCTGGCCGCCTGCGGCGGGGCCAACAAGGGCTCCGAGAACAAGGACGACGGCGACAAGGATTTCGTCTGGACCCGCCAGGGCTATTTTTCGGATGAAGAGGAGAATATACTCTCCATCCTGCCCTCTGAATTCGAGGAGTATCCGGGCTGGTACGTAGGCTGCTTCCTGGGCGACGACATGTATGGCTGGTATATCCAGCAGGAGGGCAAGACGCTGCACGGCAACATCGTGGAAGAAGGCGGAGAGGAGGAGTTCATCGTCACCGTGTCCGAGGAGGGCGAGGACGGCGTCCTGCTGGCCACCCCGGACGGCAAGACGTATCACTTCAAGCCCATGGAAATGCCGGATGCCACCATTTTCGTCCATATCAACACCGAAGGCCGGGGCGCCATCTGCTATGCCGAGGGCGAGGAGACGCCGGAATTCGATCCGGATTATCCCTATCAGAGCGCGCAGATCAACCTGGCGGAGCCCAAGGTCCATACGCTTCTGGCAGTCTCCAACGTGGAGGGCTGGCAGTTCGTGAAATGGACCAAGGACGGCGAGGATTATTCCACCGACGCCCAGATCACCGTGGAGCTGGCGGAGAGCGCCGACTACGTGGCTGTGTTTGAGGAACTCTACGGATAAGGAATCTCCGGAGGCACGGAAACCGATAAACAATGATAGGCATGATTGATATATGAAAAAATATGAAAAAGGAGAGAGAACGATGAAGAAAACGATGACAGGTATTATGGGTATTGTTCTGGCGGTAGTATTCCTTGCGGTGGGTATCTTTGTCCTCGTAATGGGCATCAATCACCTGCAAAAGCTGAACGCCGGCAAGTACGTGGAGACCCAGGCCACCATCACCAAGATCGAGACCGACGTGGTCCACGATCCGGACAGCCCCGGCGGGACCCGGGAGGAATATGAGATCACGGTGGAGTATACCGTAGACGGCAAGAAATACGTCTCGCGGTTGGGCGAGACCCCCAAGGAGTTCTACGAGGGCATGGAGCTGACCGTGCTGTACAACGTGGATAATCCCATGGACGTCACGCTGCCCGGCACCACCGGCGCCATCATTATGATCGCCATGGGCGTGGTCGCCGCCCTGGCCGGCGTCGTGATGTTCCTGAAGCGTCTGCGGGGCCGCTGAGCGGCAGGGAGATACAGCGTATTGATTTGAGGAGGTAACATCATGGAATATGAAGTCAAGGGCACCCCGATGCCTGTGGTGATCTGCCAGCTGAAGAGCGGCGAGACCCTGAAGTGCGAGTCCGGCGCCATGAGCTGGATGAGCCCCAACATGAAGATGGAGACCAGCGGCGGCGGGATCGGCAAGATGTTCGGCCGCATGTTCTCCGGCGAGAGCATGTTCCAGAACCGCTACACGGCCCAGGGCGGCGAGGGCCTGATCGCCTTTGCGTCCAGCTTTCCCGGCTCCATCCGCGCGGTGGAGATCGACCCCAGCCATCCCGTGATCGTCCAGAAGCGGGCCTATCTGGCCTCCGAGACCGGCGTGGAGCTGTCCGTGTTCTTCCAGAAGAAGGGCATGGCGGGCTTCTTCGGCGGCGAGGGCTTCATCATGCAGAAGCTCTCCGGCCACGGCGTCGCCTTCCTGGAGATCGACGGCAGCACGGTGGAGTATGAGCTCTCCGCCGGCCAGCAGATCGTGGTGAACACCGGCAACGTGGCCATGATCGACGCCACCTGCTCCATCGACGTGCAGCAGGTCAAGGGCGTCAAAAACGTGCTGTTCGGCGGCGAGGGCCTGTTCAATACGGTCATCACCGGCCCCGGCCGGGTGGTGCTCCAGACCATGCCCGCCAGCGCCCTGGCCAGCATGATCGCCGGCATGCTGCCCTCCTCCGGCGACTGATCGGCGCCGTACGCTGCCCGGCGGCCTTCTGCCGCCCGTGAGGTGATATGATGAGAACCGACTACAGGAACGACGTAACGATGGACCCCTCCGGCTTCGTGCTGCTGGCGGATTACATCCCCCAGATCGTGCAGGAGATCCGGTATCACTCCACCTACAATTTTATCGGCGACCGGATCGACGGCTACGAGGAGCCCTGTGCGCTGCTGACGAAGGAGGCGGCCCGTGCGCTGAAGGCCGTCAGCAACGAGATGATCGTGCAGGGCTATCGGCTGAAGGTGTTTGACGCCTATCGGCCGGTCTGCGCGGTGAAGCACTTCGTGCTGTGGGGCATCGAGGACCAGGATATCCGCATGAAGCCATACTTCTATCCGGATCTGGAGAAGCAGGCCCTGTTTGCCGAGGGCTATATCGCCAAGCGCTCCAGTCACAGCCGGGGCAGCACCGTGGATCTGACGCTCCTGGATATGCGGACCGGAAAGGAAGCGGACATGGGCAGCCCCTTCGACCTGTTCAGCGAGATCTCCCACCCGGACTACCGGGGGATCACCGACGAGCAGTACGAGAACCGGATGCTGCTGCAGCGGGCCATGGTCCGCAACGGATTCCGGCCCCTGGACTGTGAGTGGTGGCACTTCACCCTGGAGAAGGAGCCCTATCCGGACACGTATTTTGCGTTTCCGGTGTCCGCGGAATACCTGAAGCGATAGACCGCGGAAGCGGGAGCGGCGGAGAACAACGCGGCAAAAACGAGATCAGGCGGGTCATTTCCGCCTGATCTTATCTTGTGAGAGAATGATCGGGAATCATGCATGGAGAGGAGGAACGCGTATGGATCAGAAAGCGTATGACGAGCTCCGGGAGGAGCTTCTGGAGGCCCCCTATCGGGTCGTTGATTTCCTCCCGCGGCAGGTGAGCGCGGAAGCGGGCGGCCGCTGGTTCAAGGTGGAGCGTTACCTTCTGGAGCGCCCGCAGATCGACGAGCTGTACCGGCGCTTTGCCCGGCTTGTGCTGAAGCTGAGCTGCTATTACGGTCTGGCGCTGTACGAGCCCCGGGCGGAGGCCTGGCAAACGGAGCCCGGACCGGAGGAGCTGGCGGGGCGCATCACGGCCTGTGCCGCCGGCGAGAAGGATTCTTACGTCCACGTCCTGTTCCCGGCGGAGAGCGCCCTGCTGACGCTGGAGCCGGGCGATCTCTGCATGACGCTGTACGGCTCCGGAACAGAGCCGGCGGAGACGGCGAGGCTGCTGGCCGCCGCGGAGGGTCTGTTCCTGCGGGAGCCGGAAGCGGTCCCGGATAAATAACGGAGGTGTTGCCTGTGCTGAAAAAAGTATTCGGCGGTCTGAAAATGACCTGGCCCGCGGTGTTGATCTTTGCGGTGCTGGCCGGTGTGATCACGGCGCTCATCGCCATGTTCGTCCCCGACGAGAACTCCCTCCACGAGGTGGCGGTCAGCTTTGAGGCGTGGATCCTGTTTGCGATCCTCATCATCGTGAACTGCGACAAGCCCCTGGAGGCCGCCTGCAAGACGTTCGTGTTCTTTCTGATCTCCCAGCCGCTGGTGTATCTGATCCAGGTGCCCTTCAACGCGCTGGGCTGGCAGCTGTTCGGATACTACAAATACTGGTTTATGATCACGCTGCTGACCTTTCCCGGGGCCTTTCTGGGCTGGTTCATCAAGAAGGACAACGTGTGGTCGGGCCTGATCCTCTCGGTGATGCTGGGCCTGCTGGTGATGCTGGGGATGGGCTATCTCCGGACAACGATCAGGAGCTTTCCCAGCCATCTGATCTCCACGCTGTTCTGCTTCGGGCAGATCCCGCTGTATATCTTCGGCATCCTGAAGAACAGAAAAGCCCGGCTGGCGGCGGCGATCATCACCGTGCTGGCCGTCCTGGGGATGGGGTGGTACGCGCTGCGTCAGCCTGCCAGGGATATGATGACGGTGGTGGATCTGGACGAGAGCAAGTACGCCGCAGACGAGAACTGGACGGTGACCGTGGCGGATGAGAAGATCAGCACGGCGGAGCTGTTCAGCATCGACGGCGACTATTATCTCCGCATACACATATACGGAACGGAGCCCAACGTGATCACCCTGCACGACGGCCGGGGAAATGAATACAAGCTGACCGTATCCTACGAGGAGGATTACGGCACACGCGTGATAGAGGGAGAGGGATCGTAACTCCCGTGCGGAAAAAGATCCCTGCCGACAGAGCAGTACGCCGTCCCCGCGGGGACGGCGTACTGCTCTGAAAACGGTTTCGGTCACTCCTCGCCCATGACCTGGGCGTAGGCCAGGATGGCGTTGCGGACGCACGCGTCGCAGGGGGAGAGCACCACGCCGGTGTCCCGGCCCTTCAGGTCGCCGCAGGATACGGCGCCGGACAGCTCCCGGAACGTCTGGGCGATCTGCCTGGTGTAGCGCAGGGCGCGGTCGCCCCTGCAGCGGAGTCCGGCTATCATGCACGCGCCCACCAGGGAGCCGCAGGTGCCGTCAGGGTCGCCCATGCCCACCGCGAAGCCGGAGGACAGGCAGCGCAGCTGCTCCTCGGTCAGATCGCACTGGTCAGCCAGGGCGAGGGTCACGGATTGGCAGCAGTTGCGGACGCCGTCGCGCTTCCAGCCGGCGGCCAGTTCCGCCCGTTCTTTCATTGTCATCGGTCCAGCTCCTCTCATTCCGGCGGGGCTCTTGCCGCCCGTGATGCGCCGGCTTTTTGGTACAGTATAGCAAAGCGCGAAAGGAAGTCAAGGGGGCCGCGCATTCTTTTGCCTCGTGAACGCCATGCAGGCAGGAAAGGCGGGCGGCGGCCTTGACCGGGAGGCGGAGGCGTGGTATACTGCTGTCATTGAAAAAAAGCCCAGGCGGAAAAGGAGAGGATCGTATGAAAAAGCTGATGGTCGTTCTGCTCTCGGCGGTATTGGCGCTGGGGATCCTGGCCGGGTGCGGCGGGGAGAGCAAGCCCACGGGCGTGCCGGAGGACTTCTCCTTTGCCATTGCCTGGAACCCCTACGGCGACAGCACCTATGACAGCGCAACCGGCGTGCTGATCAAGCAGCTGGTGGCCGATCCGGTGGCGGATTACACCACGGAGCTGAAGCTCAGCGGGGCGCAGCTCAAGGAGATCTGGGAGATCCTGTCCGCCCTGGACCTGGACGGCTATCCGGACATGCTCCAGCCCCAGAATCCCAGCAATCCCGGTCCCTGGCTGAACCTGACCGTCCGGCAGGGCGAGAAGGAGAGGAGCGTCTACTGCCTGGATCTGGACGCCTATCGCAGCAGCGGCGAAGCAGGCCGGACCTACGCGGAGGCGGGGGAGAAGATCGTGGAGATCCTCACCACCACCAAGGAGTGGCAGGCATTGCCGGATTACCAGGAGATGTATTGGTAAAATGGAACAAACGGGGACGGCGATACCGTCCCCGTTTTCGGGATTGACAAATACCCCCAGGGGGTATATAATCCGGGCAGAATAAAGGGAGAAGGAGAGGACGGAGATGGATTGCGACAAGAAGTGCGCCTGCTGTGAGAAGCGGACGGAGCGCCCGGAGGAGGAGAAGAAAAAGCTGCTCAACCGCCTGCACCGGATCGAGGGACAGGTGCGGGGGCTGTGCGGCATGATCGAGCGGGACGCCTACTGCGCCGACGTGCTGACCCAGAGCGCGGCGGTGGAGGCGGCTTTGAATGCCTTCAACCGGGATCTGCTCTCCCGCCACATCCGGACCTGCGTGGTCCGGGATCTGCGCAATGGGGACGAGAGCGCGGCGGACGAGCTGGCGGCCATCGTGCAGAAGCTGATGAAGTGAGGATGCGAGGAGCGTGAAGCGATATGGAACAGTATAACGTGACGGGCATGAGCTGCGCCGCCTGCAGCGCCCGGGTGGAAAAGGCGGTCTCGGCGGTGCCGGGCGTGACGGGCTGCGCGGTGAGCCTGCTGACCAACTCCATGGGAGTGGAGGGCACGGCGGCACCGGAGGCGGTGATCGCCGCGGTGAGCGCGGCGGGCTACGGCGCCTCGCTGAAGGGCGCAGCGGCGCCGGCTGCCGCCGCTGCAGAGGATCCGCTCAAGGACACGGAGACGCCGAAGCTGCGGCGCCGGCTGCTGGTGTCCCTGGGCTTCCTGCTGGTGCTGATGTACGTGTCCATGGGCCACCACATGTGGCACTGGCCCCTGCCCGCCTTCCTGGAGGGCAACCCCGTGGCCATCGGGCTGGTCCAGCTGCTGCTGGCGGCCATCGTCATGGTCATCAACCAGCGGTTTTTCATCAGCGGCGTCCGCTCCGTGCTCCACGGGGCGCCCAACATGGACACCCTGGTGTCCATGGGCTCGGCGGCCTCCTTCGTGTACAGCGTGTACGCCCTTTTCGCCATGACCGGCGCCCAGGCCCGTGGCGACGCCGCGGCGGCCATGGACTATATGAACGAGTTCTACTTTGAGTCGGCGGCTATGATCCTGACCCTCATCACCGTGGGCAAGATGCTGGAGGCCCGGTCCAAGGGCCGCACTACCGACGCCCTGAAGAGCCTGATGCGCCTGGCGCCCAAGACCGCCTGCGTGGTCCGGGACGGGCGGGAGCAGTCCGTGCCCGTGGAGCAGGTGAAGCGGGGCGACGTGTTCCTGGTGCGGCCGGGGGAGAGCATCCCTGTGGACGGCACCGTGCTTGACGGCGCAAGTGCTGTCAATGAAAGTGCCTTGACAGGCGAGAGCCTGCCGGTGGACAAGGCGGCGGGCGACGGCGTCTCCGCCGGGACCATAAATACCTCCGGCGTCCTGCGCTGTGAGGCCGTCCGCGTGGGGGAGGACACCGCCCTGAGCCAGATCATCCGCATGGTCAGCGACGCGGCGGCCACCAAGGCCCCCATCGCCAAGATCGCCGACAAGGTGTCCGGCGTGTTCGTGCCGGTGGTCATCTCCATTGCGGCCCTTACCGTTCTGGTGTGGCTGGTGCTGGGCCGGGAATTCGGCTTCGCCCTGGCCCGGGGCATCTCCGTGCTGGTGATCTCCTGCCCCTGCGCCCTGGGTCTGGCCACCCCCGTGGCCATCATGGTGGGCAGCGGCGTGGGCGCCCGCAACGGCATCCTGTTCAAGACGGCGGTCTCCCTGGAGAACGCCGGCAAAACCGATATCGTGGTCCTGGACAAGACCGGCACCATCACCGCCGGCGAGCCGCGCCTTACCGACGTGATCGGCGCGGAGGCCGGGGAGGAGGAGCTGCTGACCCTGGCCGCCTCCCTGGAGCGGGGCAGCGAGCATCCGCTGGCCCGGGCCGTGCTGGCAGCGGCGGAGGAGAGGAAGCTTCCCGTCCGGGAGGTCACCGATTTCCGGATCCTGCCGGGCAGCGGTCTGGAGGCCGTGTGCGGCGGCGCAAAGCTGCTGGGCGGCAGCCTGGCCTATATCGCCTCCCGGACGGAGGTGCCTCAGGCGGTGCGGGAGCGCTGCCAGGCCCTGGCTCTTCAGGGCAAGACGCCCCTGCTGTTCTGCCGGGACGGCCGGCTGCTGGGCGTGCTGGCTGTGGCGGACGTGATCAAGGACGACAGCCCCGAGGCCATCCGCCAGCTGCGGGCCATGGGCCTGCGGGTGGTGATGCTCACCGGCGACAACGAGGGCACCGCCCGGGCCATCGGCGACCAGGCCGGTGTGGACGAGGTGATCGCCGGCGTGCTGCCCGACGGCAAGGAGAGCGTGATCCGCTCCCTGCAGCGGCAGGGGAAGGTGGTCATGGTGGGCGACGGCATCAACGACGCCCCGGCCCTGACCCGGGCCGACCTGGGGGTGGCCATCGGCGCGGGCCCTGACGTGGCCATCGACGCGGCGGACGTGGTGGTGATGAAGAGCCGCCTCACCGACGTGGCGGCGGCCATCCGGCTCAGCCGGGCCACGGTGCGCAACATCCACCAGAATCTGTTCTGGGCCTTCTTCTACAACGCCATCGGCATTCCCCTGGCGGCGGGGGCCTTTTCCTCCCTGGGGCTGACCCTCAGCCCCATGTTCGGGGCGGCGGCCATGAGCCTGAGCAGCTTCTTCGTGGTGACCAACGCCCTGCGCCTCAACTGGTGCCGGCTCTACGATCCCAGCTGCGACAGAGCCCGGAGCCGCGCCCTGCCCGCGGCGGATCCGGCGGCCTCGCCGGAGGAGGACGTGGTGACCCTGCACATCGAGGGCATGATGTGCCAGCACTGCGAGGCGGCGGTGAAAAAGGCCCTGGAGGCGGTGCCCGGCGTGGCCTGTGCCCAGGCCAGCCACGAGAAGGGCGTGGCCCTGGTGCGGCTCAGCGGTCCGGCGGACCGGGAGGCCATGCGCGCTGCCGTGGAGGCCGAGGACTACGCCGTAACGGACATACAGGGATAACTGCGAATTCGGGCCGATCCGCCTGCGGGCGGATCGGCCCGTTTTGCGCCGGAAGACGGTTCGATCTCTCATGAAACCGGTGTTGACAAGCGTGACAAATCGTGATAGCATACATCTGTTATAGTGGAAAATAGGGGATGTATGCGTTGTCCCCATGTACTTGCCCCGTTCCGCGGAGCGGAGAATCGAGAACGAGAGGAATTGTACCAGATGAAAGAGCGTAACGTTGAAGACGGCACCTACGAAATCGACCTTTTGCGCATCCTGAAGGTGCTGTGGAGCCATGCGTGGATCATCGTGATCTCCACGCTGCTGGTGGGCGCCCTGGCGTTTTCCTACGCCAAATTCTTGGTGGAGCCCACCTATCAGGCCCGGACCCTGATGTACGTCAACAACAAGTCCATCTCCGTGGGCGGAGCCAGCGTCACCTTCAGCGCCGGCGAGCTGAACGCCGCCAAGAGCCTGGTGGACACCTATTCGGTCATCCTGAAGACCCGGACCACCCTGAACGCGGTGATCCGTCAGACCGGAGTGAACTACACCTACGAGCAGCTCAACAGTATGGTGAGGGCCGCCTCTGTCAACAACACGGAGATTTTCGCCATCATCGTCACCTCCACGGATCCGCAGGAGGCGGAGCTGCTGGCCAACGCCATTGCCGACATCCTGCCCGGCAAGATCGGCGACGTGGTGGAGGGCAGCAGCGTCAGCGTGGTGGACCGCGCCGTGGTGCCCAAGCATCGGATAGCCCCCTCCCACAGCAAATATGCGGCGATCGGACTGGCGCTGGGCTTCCTGATCAGCTGCCTGGCGGTGATCCTGGCCGACCTCTTTGACGACGTGATCCGGGGCGACGACTATCTGACCCAGACGTATGACGTGCCGGTCCTGGGCATCATCCCCGATCTGTCGGTTCAGAGCGTGGAAAAAACGGGCTACGGAACGCGGGTAAGGAGGCAGTGAGAGGACTATGGCCAGAATCAAGTTCAACAACAAAATCAGCAAGATGAGCAAGAAGCGCAAGAGCTCCGCAGCAGCCGCCTCCGCGCGGGAGCAGCGGGATATGCTGTGCGATCGGCTCAGCTTTACCGCGGCCGAGTCCTACAAGCAGCTGCGCGCCAACCTGCTGTTTGCCCTGCCGGATGAGAACAAGTGCCGCGTCGTGGGCGTGACCAGCTCCATCCGGGGCGAGGGCAAGTCCACCACCTCCGTCAACATGGCCTATACCCTGGCCGAGACCGGCAAGCGGACCCTGCTGATCGACGCGGATATGCGCCTGCCCAGCGTGGCCAAGAAGCTGGGCACCAGCGGCAGACCGGGCCTGTCCAACCTGCTGGCCGGTATGTGCGCCCTGTCCGAGGCGGTGCACGCGTCGGCCTTTATGGACAACTGGCAGATCATGCCCGCCGGCGATATCCCCCCCAACCCCTCGGAGCTGCTGGGCTCCGAGCAGATGGAGAACATGCTGCGGGAGCTGGGCAAGGTCTACGATTTCATCGTGATCGATCTGCCCCCCGTGGATATCGTCTCCGACGCGCTGGCCATCTCCCAGTGGGTCAACGGCATCATCGTGGTGGTCCGCTCCAACTACACCGACAGGCGCTCTCTCAACGAGTGCATGCGCCAGCTGGGCGTGCTCAAGTCCAAGCTGCTGGGCTTTGTGATGACCGACGTGGAGGAGCACCACAAGGAATACGGAAAATACGGCAAGAAGTATTACGGCCACGGCTACGGCTATGGCTACGGATACGGGTACGGGTACGGCTATGCCAAGTCCGGTGAAAACGCCCGCCGCCAGAGCGGCGAGGGGAAGGCGTCGGAGTCCGGCGCCGCCAAGGAGGAGGCCGCCAGACGGTCGGAGAGCAAGAGCGCCCGCCCCGCCGGGACGAGCCGCAAGCCTCGGGCAAAGAAGCCCGCTCCTGCAGAGGAGCCCGCCGTCGCCGTCCCCCAGGAGATCTTTGACGCCCCGGCGGCGGAGCAGAGCGAGAACTGAGAGATGATCGATTTTCACAGCCATATCCTGCCCGGTATTGACGACGGCAGTCCCGACCCGGAGGAGAGCCGGCGGATGCTGGAGGCGCTGGCCGCCCAGAACGTGGATCTGGTGGCCCTGACCTCCCACTATTACGCCAACCGCCGCACGCCGGAGGAGTTCCTGGAGCGGCGGCAGGCGGCCTTTGAGCGGCTGCGCCCCGTCCTGACGGAGGAGATGCCCCGGGTCTGCCTGGGGGCGGAGGTCCTCTATTTCCGGGGGATCACCCGGATGGAGGCGCTGCCCAGGCTGCGGCTGGAGGGCACCCGTCTCCTGCTGCTGGAGATGCCCTTTGCCCCCTGGAGCGAGGGAGAGGTCCGCGAGGTGGTGGACCTGTGCCACGACCCGGAGTTTGTGGTGCTGCTGGCCCATATCGAGCGCTATCTGAAGTTCCAGAAGGCGGCGGTGTGGGACCTGCTGCTGTCCGAGGGAGCCATGATGCAGAGCAACGCCTCTTTTCTGCTGCCCCTGCTGCAGCAGCGGCGCGCCGTGTCCATGATCCGGGAGGGCCGTATCCACGTGCTGGGCAGCGACTGCCACAATATGTCCTCCCGTCCGCCGCGGATGGGCGAGGCGCTGGCCGTGCTGCGCAAGCGGCTGGGCCGGCGGGAGACGAACCGCTTCCTGGACAGGAGTTATGACTATCTGGAGGACTGGAGAGTGTGAAAAAGAAGCTCTATCTGACGCTGGCCCTCGTCTGCGTCCTGGCTGCCGGGGGACTGCTCTTTGCCGTCCTGCACGGCCGCTCGGCCCCGACGCCGCCGCCGACGCCGCCCCAGGAGAATACGGAACCGACGCCGCCGCCGCCCCAGGAGAATACGGAACCGGAGCCGGAGCCCTACGAGAGTCCCATCGATTTCGCGGCGCTGCAGGAGCGGAACGGCGATATCTACGCCTGGCTCAATCTGCCCGGCACGCCGGTGGATTACCCGGTGCTCCAGCACCCCACCGAGGACGAGTACTACCTGCGCCGCAGCATCGACGGAAGCTGGACCATTGCGGGTTCCCTGTTCACCCAGGCCCGGTACAACGGCCTGACCTTTGACGATCCCTGCACCATCATCTACGGGCACCGGATGAACAACGACGATATGTTCGGCTCCCTGCGGCGGCTGTATTACGGCGACGCGGATTTCTCCGAGATCAACGAGATCGTGATCTATCTGCCGGATAAGGAGCTGCACTATCAGATCTTTGCCGGGTCGGTCTATTCCAACGACCACATCATGTATTACTTTGATTTCCACGACCCGGCCCAGTACCAGCAGTTTCTGGACAACGTGTACAGCGGGCGATACGGCGTGTGCAACGTGGATGAGAGCGCCAAAGCCTCTACCGACGACCGGATCCTGATTCTGGCAACCTGTCTGAAGAACGATCCGAATCACCGGTTCCTGGTCATCGGTAAGCTGGTGAGCCAGGTGCCGGCAGATGAGACGGAGGAGATGTCGGAAATGTCGAAAATGCCGGGATAAAGCGGAAAAGAATGGACATTTTTACATCGGTTTTTTTTCAAAAAGGTATTGATTATCCGAAACGTTTTTCATATAATAATATGTCGTATAGTGAAAGTATATTGTCGGCAGTTGCGCCGTCCAATATAAATTTTTAGAAAGGATTGATGCACCATGAAGAAGTTTCTTGCAGTTCTCGTTTCCCTCGTGATGGTCATGTCCCTGACGGTTACCGCCTTCGCTTCTGAGAAGACCCAGAACACCCCCAGTGCTGTGGTCGCCACCTTCACCTCCGAAGACGCTACCTTCAGCGTGAACAGCAACGAAGATGCGAGAAAGGCCGTAGAAGAGGGTGAGGGCGAGACCACTGCCTACCTGTTCGATGTCAAGAGCGACAAGAACACGATCCATGTGGGCAACATTGAGATCAAGGGTCTCGTGCGCGTGCTCCACTGGGAAGATGGCAAGTGGGTCAAGGTCGAGGCTTCCTACGCTGACAAGACCCTGACCGTTACCTCCGAGAACGGCTGGTCCCCCATCGCGGTCATCGTGAAGACCGGCGATTCTGTGGCTCCTGGCACCGGCGACATGACGGTCCTCTTTGTGGCCTGCGCCGCCGTGATGGCCTGCGCTGCTGCCGCCTTCGTCGTCAAGAGCAAGAAGGCTGCCTGAAGCAAACAATTCACTGTTTTGAAGGGGTAACTGATGCCTGAGAAGAAATCTGCTCCCCCCAAGAAGCACTGGCTCATCATTGCCGCGGTCCTTGTGGTTGCATGCATGATAGGCGCAATTGTTTACTACCTGGATGGCTTGAGGGGTCGGGAAACCGACCCCTCAATCACTCCCGGGGGACAGGACGCCGACGTGCTGGACTACAACGGAAAGCTCTATCGGCTGAAGGACCGGCTGGAGACGGTGCTCATCATGGGCCTGGACACCTATGAAAGCGAAGCGGAGCCGGAGGGCGGCAGCATCAACCACCAGCAGGCGGACTTCCTGCTGCTGCTGGTGATGGACAAGGAAAACCGCACCTGCGTGCCGCTGCATATCAACCGGGATACCATCTGCAACATCTGGCTGCTGGATATCCACGGGGAGCCCATGTTCAACAAGACCGCCCAGATCGCCCTGGCCCATGCCTACGGCTCCGGCGGAAAGGACAGCTGCCGCAACCAGGTGCAGGCGGTGTCTGATCTGCTGTTCAACCGGCGGATCGACCACTACATCGCACTGACCATGGACGCCGTGGCCCAGATGAACGATCTGGTGGGCGGCGTCACCGTGAAAGTGACGGACGATTTCTCCGCGGTGGATCCCACGCTGGTCCAGGGGGAGGAGATCACCCTCCGCGGCCAGCAGGCCCTGACCTACGTGCGCCAGCGCTACGACGTGGGAGACCGGACCAATCTGAGCCGCATGGCCCGGCAGCGCCAGTATATGCTGGCCCTGCGGGAGCAGCTCATGGAGCGCGTGGAGAGCGACTCCAATTTTGTGATGAGGGCCTTGAAGACCCTCTCTGACAGCATGCAGTCCGACTGCAGCGTCTACAAGCTCTCGGACATCGCCGAGGCGTTGACCGAGTATGAAATGGAAGATTTTCAGACCATCGCCGGCGAAGCGGTACAGGGTGAGGAATTCATCGAATACTATGCCGATGAGGACGCCCTGATGCAGCAGGTGATCGATCTGTTCTTTGTGCCCGAAGAGACGGGCAAATCATAAACGACGGGAGAGAAAACGATGAAAGGCATCATCCTGGCCGGCGGCTCCGGAACACGGCTGTATCCGCTGACGAAGATCACATCCAAGCAGCTCCTGCCCATCTACGACAAGCCCATGGTCTACTATCCTCTGTCCACGCTGATGCTGGCGGGGATCCAGGATATTCTGATCATTTCCACCAAGTACGATATCGTCAACTTTCAGCGCCTGCTGGGGGACGGCAGCCAGTTCGGGATCCGCCTGAGCTACAAGGTGCAGCCCTCTCCGGACGGACTGGCCCAGGCCTTTACCCTGGGCGAGGAATTCATCGGCGACGACTGCTGCTGCATGATCCTGGGCGATAACATCTTCTACGGCAACGGCTTCGTCTATAAGCTGCGCAACGCCATACGGGTGGCAGAGTCCGGCCGCGCCACGGTGTTCGGCTACTACGTGGACGACCCGGAGCGGTTCGGCGTGGTGGAATTCGACAGCCGGGGCAACGCGCTGTCCATTGAGGAGAAGCCGAAAAAGCCCAAGAGCAACTACGCCGTGACGGGGCTCTATTTCTATCCCGCCGGCGTGGCCGAGAAGGCCTGGCAGGTGAAGCCCTCCAAGCGGGGCGAGCTGGAGATCACCACGCTCAACGAGATGTACCTTCAGGAGGGGCGGCTGAACGTGGAGATCCTGGGCCGAGGCTTTGCCTGGCTGGATACGGGGACCATCGACACGCTGATCGAGGCGGCCCAGTTTATCCAGATCGTGGAGAAGCGCCAGGGCATCAAGATCAGCGCGCCGGAGGAGATCGCTTACCGTTATCACTGGATCAGCAAGGAAAAGCTGCTGGTGGCCGCGGATATGTACGGCAAGTCCCCCTACGGACTGCATCTGCGGGCGGTGGCCGAGGGACGGATGGTCAAGTAAAACCGCATCGGACAGGAGAGGGAAGAATGACAATCATCGTCACCGGCGGAGCCGGCTTTATCGGCAGCAACTTCATTTTCTACATGCTGGAAGCCCATCCGGAGGACCGGATCGTGTGCCTGGACAAGCTGACCTATGCCGGCAACCTGAGCACCCTGGCTCCCGTGATGGACAACCCCCGCTTTCGCTTTGTGAAGGCGGATATCTGCGACCGGGAGGCGGTGTACCGCCTCTTCGAGGAGGAGCACCCGGACGTGGTGGTGAACTTCGCCGCCGAGAGCCACGTGGACCGCTCCATCGAGGACCCGGGCGTGTTCCTGCAGACCAATATCATGGGCACCGCCACCATGATGGACGCCTGCCGCAAGTACGGCATCGTCCGCTATCACCAGGTGTCCACCGACGAGGTGTACGGCGACCTGCCCCTGGACCGGCCGGATCTCTTCTTCACGGAGGAGACGCCCATCCACACCTCCAGCCCCTATTCCTCCTCCAAGGCGGCGGCGGATCTGCTGGTGCTGGCCTATCACCGCACCTACGGCCTGCCCGTGACCATCAGCCGCTGCTCCAACAACTACGGGCCCTACCACTTCCCTGAGAAGCTGATCCCGCTGATGATCGCCAACGCGCTGAATGACAAGCCCCTGCCGGTTTACGGCCAGGGGCTCAACGTGCGTGATTGGCTGTATGTGGAGGACCACTGCCGGGCCATCGACCTGATCCTGCGCAAGGGCAGAGTGGGCGAGGTGTACAATGTGGGCGGCCACAACGAGATGCGGAACATCGACATCGTGAAGCTGATCTGCCGCGAGCTGGGCAAGCCGGAGAGCCTGATCACCTACGTGGCGGACCGGAAGGGGCACGACATGCGGTACGCCATCGACCCCACCAAGATCCACAACGAGCTGGGCTGGCTGCCGGAGACGAAATTTGCCGACGGCATCAAGAAGACCATCGACTGGTATCTGAACAACCGTGAGTGGTGGGAGACCATCCTCTCCGGCGAGTACCAGGA
>JAFRSI010000067.1 GCA_017427645.1 Oscillospiraceae bacterium
CCATGTCGGAATTGATATAGTTGGAGAAGTAGGGAGTGCCGTATTTGGAGGTCATCTCAAAGAGCAGACGGTTGTTCTCCGTATCGGACCAGTCGAAATCGCGGGTGATGGAGTAGGTGGGGATGGGATACTGGAAGCCGCGGCCGTTGGCGTCGCCCTCGATCATGATCTCGATGAACGCCTTGTTGACCATGTCCATCTCCTTCTGGCAGTCGCCGTAGGTGAAGTCCATCTCCTTGCCGCCGACGATGGCCGGCAGGTTTTTCAGGTCATTGGGCACCACCCAGTCCAGGGTGATGTTGGAGAAGGGGGCCTGGGTGCCCCAGCGGCTGGGGGTGTTGACGCCATAGATGAAGGACTGGATGCACTGCTTGACTTCCTTCTGGTTCAGGTTGTCCACCCTGACAAAGGGGGCCAGGTAGGTATCGAAGGAGGAGAAGGCCTGTGCGCCGGCCCACTCGTTCTGCATGATGCCCAGGAAGTTGACCATCTGGTTGCAGAGGGTGGACAGGTGGCTGGCGGGGGAGGAGGTGATCTTGCCGGGCACGCCGCCCAGGCCCTCCTGGATCAGCTGCTTCAGGCTCCAGCCGGCGCAGTAGCCGGTGAGCATGGACAGGTCGTGCAGGTGGATGGCGGCGCTGCGGTGGGCGTTGGCGATCTCGTCGTCATAGACCTCGCTGAGCCAGTAGTTGGCGGTGATGGCGCCGGAGTTGGACAGGATCAGACCGCCCACGGAATAGGTGACGGTGGAGTTCTCCTTCACGCGCCAGTCGTTGATCTTCAGGTAGTTGTCCACGATGTCCTTGTAGTTGAGCAGGGTGGAGTTGATGTTGCGGACCTTCTCCCGCTGACGGCGGTAGAGGATGTAGGCCTTGGCCACGTCGGAATAGCCCGCCTCGGACAGCACCTTTTCCACGCTGTCCTGGATCTCCTCCACGGTGATCTGCCCGTCGTGGATCTTGGTCTCGAAGTCGGAGGCCACGCGCAGCGCGATCAGATCGATCACGTTGGGATGGTATTCCTTGTTCAGCGCCTCAAAGGCCTTGGTGATGGCCGCGCTGATTTTGTCGATATGAAAATCTACGATTTGTCCGTCTCTCTTGACTACCTGGTACATAAAAAAAGCTCCCCCTCCTGGTAAGATAATAAACACACGGTTCGACAAAAGTCGACCGAACAGCGGTTATTCTTATCCTACCACCGGGGGAACTATATGTCAATATATTCTGTGGTTCATTTCCGGAAAAAACACAAGATATTGTGTTCGGTGCGAGGGAACCGGGGGATCAGTCCACCCCGCGCAGACTGGTGTCCGCCACGTAGCGCCGGGCGATTTCGGCATAGCGCAGCATATCCTCCTTGGCCGGGGCGTGAAAGCCCTCGAAGGGGACGGAGTCCCGGTCGGTGAAGCGCTGAAGGAAGTAGCGCCGGGCGCCCCGGATCATCTGGCCGATCTCCTCAAAGTCCTCCGCCTGATGCAGCTCCGCCACCACGGTGGTGCGGAACTCGTAGTCCGCGCCGCTGCTTTTCAGCAGCGCGATGCTCTCGCGGATAGGGGTCAGATCCAGGCTGGGGAGGCCGCAGGTGGCGGCGTATTTGGCGGGGCTGTTCTTCACGTCCATGGCCACGTAATCCACCAGGCCCTCCGCCAGGATCTGCCGCAGGAGATCGGGGTGGAAGCCGTTGGTGTCCAGCTTGGCGGCAAAGCCCAGGGCGCGGATCCTGCCCAGCAGCTCCGGCAGATCGGCGTGGAGGCAGGGCTCGCCGCCGGTGAAGGCCACCCCGTCCAGCAGGCCGGTCCGCTTGCGCAGGAAGGCCAGCAGCTCGTCCTCGTCCATGATGGGCTGGGCGGTACCGTCGATCAGCTCATAATTGTGGCAGAAGGGGCAGCGGAAGTCGCAGCCGCCCAGAAAGACCGTACAGGCCACCCGGCCGGGGAAGTCCAGCAGCGTCATTTTCTGCAGTCCGTGTATCTTCATGTCGTCCTCCTTATGTGGCGGCCAGGATGTGGAGATTGCGGAGCTCCGCGTCGGCGATGGCGTCATTGACGGAGTAGGCGTGCTTTTCCAGGTCGCCGCAGACGGCCTCCGTCAGCCCCTGCTCCATCAGCTCGTCGATCACGTCGGCGGCGATGCTCTCCATCACGTCGTACTTGTCCCGGGCCAGATCGCCCTCGTTGTCCGTGGTCAGCAGGTATTCCAGCAGCTCCGCGGTCAGGGACAGCCTGGGCAGGGAGCGCATGGCGCGGAAGCTCCACTTGTAGTAGGGCCGGTAGCGGCGATTGAGCAGGAAGACCGCCGCCATGGTGCTGCGGACGAACTCGCCCGCAGCCAGCTGGGCCGCCCCGTTCTCGCCGTGGGCCAGGCAGCGCCGGTAATTGTACTGCCCGGACTGGGCCATCAGCAGCAGCTGGCCGGCCAGCTTTTTCCGGCGCACGTCCTCCGGGAAGAAGGCCAGCCCCTCCCGGATTTGGCTCACCTGGCCGGGATTGTCGAAAAACAGCGCGCCGTTGGTGCACTCGGCCAGAGCCTGCTCCGGAACGGTGAGCCACTGGGCCAGGGTCAGCACGCCGTCGGGGGAGCCGATCTTCTCCGCAAAGAACTCCGCCGTCCGCAGCACGCCCCGGCGGGCGCCGCCCACCGGCTGCATCAGGGACCGGCGCACGCCGGCGAATTCCCGGGGCAGCTTGGCGTAGGCCCGCTCCAGCAGAAAGGCGCTGCGGCGATCCACCGCGTCTTCGCCGGGGAGAAAGAGGCAGAAGCCGGGCTCAAAATCGTGGTCCCGGGAAATCTCGTCGTCGTAGCCAAAGCACTCCGAGCCGCTGCCGAAGAGTCCCGCCGCCAGATGGGGGAGCAGCTCCGGAAACTGCTGTTCCAGCATGGGCCTTCCGTATTCCTCAAAAAAGGCCCTTGACAGCTCAAGTCCGTTCATACAGTTCCTCCGCTCGTTTCGTCAGGTCCTCCGCCGCCAGGAAATAGCCGTAATAGGCAAAGGTGGGGGCGCACTTCTCGCAGACGAAGGCGTAATAGCCGTCCCGGGGGGCGGCAGGATCGTCCAGCAGCGCCTGAGCCCGGTCCAGCAGATCGAAGATCTGTCCCTCGCCTGCCTCCATGCCGTCCCTGGCCTCCACGGCGTTGGCCATGTTCAGGCAGGTGATGGCCTGCTCCAGCGCGCCGCCGGGGACCTTCGCCATGGCGGCCATGGCCTTGTCGTACAGGGAGAAAGCCTGGTCATAGCGCCCCAGAGCGGCGCAGGTCAGGCCCATGTTGTTGTAGAGTCCGCCCAGCAGATCCGGCCGGGTCTGAGGCGCGGCCTCGTAGACAGCCCTGGCCTTTTCAAAGAGGGCCAGAGCCCGGTCGTTTTCCCCAAAGGCGTTGCAGGCGGTGGCCACGTTGGTATAGGTGGTGCCGGAGCTGATGGTGCCCTCGAAATCCAGCTCCCGCAGCAGCCGCAGAGCCTCGTCGGCGCTGGAGAGGGCTTTGTCCCGGCTGCCGGTCTTGCGGTAATGCCCCACCAGCTCGTTGCGTACCAGCAGCTCGCCCCGCTGGTCGCCGCCCAGGCGGGCCTCCTCCAGCCAGTAGAGCAGATGGCGCTCCGCGCCGGCGTAGTCCCGCCGGCTCATGTATTCGTCCAGCTTCTCAACGATCCGCTGCTGGGGGATGGGTTTGATGGTCGGCGCGGCGCCGTAGGGCTCGCCGCACAGGACGCAGCGGGGCTCCGCATAGTCCTGGGGACCCAGGGTGGGGGAGTGATCGCTCATGGGCAGCCCTCCTTTCCTTTCCTCCAGTATACCATGTTTTTTTCGCGGACGCAACGGCGGCATTCCTCTTGCAAGCGGCGGACAGAACGGCTATACTGATGGGGAAACTGTTCTCGGAGGGATCCTATGTCCGCCATTCGGACCTTTGTGAAGCGGGAGCCGGTGCTGCTGATCGCGGCGCTGGCCGCCCTGGTCAGCTGCTTTTTCGTTCCGCCGGACCGGGCCTACATCGCCTATATCGATTTCCGCACCCTGGCGCTGCTGTACTGCCTGATGACGGTGGTGGCCGGGCTGCGCCAGGCGGGATTGTTTGCCCGTCTGGCCCACGTGCTGTGCCGCCGGGCCGGCAGCGCCCGGACCATGGGCGTTCTGCTGGTGCTGCTGTGCTTTTTCAGCGCCATGGTCATCACCAACGACGTGGCCCTGCTGACCTTCGTGCCCTTTGCGGTGGTGGTGCTGGGCATGGCGGACCGGAAGAGGGATCTGATCCACGTGGTGGTGCTGCAGACGGCGGCGGCCAATCTGGGCAGTATGCTCACGCCGGTGGGCAACCCGCAGAATCTGTTTCTCTACTCCCGGTACGATCTGAGCCTGGGCGCCTTTCTGAAAATCACGTTTCCCGTCTGGGCCCTGTCGCTGGCGCTGATCCTGGCCGGCTGCCTGCTGCTGTCCGGCGAGCGGATCCATGTGTTTCTGGGGGAGGAGCCGGAGCTGCACAGAAGGGAGCTGTGGCTCCATCTGGCGCTGTTTGCCGTGTGCCTGCTGGTGGTGCTGCGGCTCATTGCCTGGCCGGTGATGCTGGCAGTCGTGGCGGCGGCCCTGCTGCTCTTCGACCGGAAGCTGCTGGCCCGGGCGGATTTCATGCTGCTGCTGACCTTCGTGGCCTTTTTCATCTTCGCCGGGAACCTGGCCCGGATCGGGGCGGTGGCGACCCTGCTGCGCAGGCTGCTGGACGGACGGGAATATCTGACGGCCCTGCTGGCCAGCCAGGTCGTCAGCAACGTGCCCGCCGCCGTGCTGCTGGCCGGCTTTACCGACAAGGCCAGGGCGCTGCTGCTGGGCGTCAATGTGGGCGGCCTGGGCACGCCCATCGCCAGCCTGGCCAGTCTCATCAGCATGAAGCTCTACGCCCACTCGGATCACGCCCGGACGGGCCGCTATCTGCTGGAATTCACGGCGGTCAACGTGATCCTGCTGCTGATCCTGTCGCTGGCCGTCATGCTCTTGTAAGTTTTTTCACCGCCGCGGGCATACTATCCGCGGAGGTGAGCGTAAATGGAAGCGAGATTTCCCCTGGACCCCGCGCCGGATGTGCACCGGTTTCCCGGTGATCCGGACAACTGCTTCGATCTCATCAACAAATACGGCACCTACAACATCCAGCCCACGGCCGACGCGGATCATCTGTTTCCGATGATCGCGCCGGGCATGCCCCGCCGCTGGCGGAGCATGCGCCTGGACAAGCACGACCTGGAAAAGCAGGAGTGACCGGAGGAGGCGGACCGCACGGCGGTC
>JAFRSI010000068.1 GCA_017427645.1 Oscillospiraceae bacterium
AAAACGGTAAGCTCTTGAACAGATCTATTTCTAGACTGTGAATCTGTAGACCATGTGCCTTCACTGCTGTATACCATGTTTCCCTTGACATGATAGCCGCCCCTACAGCTTAAAACTCAAAACTGCGTTCACTCCGTCTCGGTCTCCACATACACGCCCATGGCGGAGATGGCGTCGATGCAGGCCTGGCCGTGCTCCGCGCCGCCCACCTCGCAGATCACGTGGACGTTGGTCTGGCCCGGATTCAGCCGGCGGTAGAGCTGGTCGTGAGAGATGGAGATGACGTTGGCGCGCTTTTCCGCCAGCACGTTCAGCAGCTGCACCAGGCTGCCCGGACGGTCGGCCAGGGTGGCGACGAACTTCAGGCGGCGATTGCGGGCCACCAGGCCCTGCTCGATGATGTTTTGCAGGAAGCTCACGTCCACGTTGCCGCCGGACATGAGGCAGACCACCCGCTTGCCCTTCACGTCGATTTTTCCGCTGAGCACGGCGGCCAGAGGCGTGGCGCCGGCGGGCTCCACGATCTGCTTGCAGCGCTCCATCAGCAGCAGGATGGCGTTGGCGATCTCCTTCTCGGAGACGGTGACCACCCCGGCGGCGTATTTGTTGATCAGATCCACCGTGATGTCCCCGGGGACCTTGACGGCGATACCGTCGGCAATGGTGGCGGCGGTCTCGGTGGTGACCAGCTTCTTCTGCTGGAAGCTCATGGCGATGGCGGGGGCTCCCTCGGCCTGGACGCCGTAGACCTTCACCCGGGGGTTCAGCAGGTGGGCCGCCAGGGCCATACCGGCAAGTAAGCCGCCGCCGCCGGCGGGGACGATGATGATGTCCGCCGTGGGCAGATCGCCCAGGATCTCCAGCGCCAGGGTGCCCTGGCCGGCGATGACCTCCAGGTCGTTGTAGGGGTGCAGGAACTTGGCGCCCTCCTCCTCGCAGATGCGGAGCGCTTCGTTATAGGCGTCGTCATAGCAGGAGCCGGTGAGCACCACCTTGGCGCCGTAGCCCTCGGTGGCCTGGACCTTGGCGATGGGGGCGGCCTTGGGCATGACGATGGTGGCGGGGATGCCGAAGCGGCTGGAGGCGTAGGCCACGCCCTGGGCGTGGTTGCCGGCGGAGGAGGCCACCACCGGGCACTTCTCGCCCCGCTCGATCATGCAGGCGATCTTGTTGGACGCGCCGCGGATCTTGAAGGAGCCGGTTTTCTGGCGATTTTCGCATTTCAGATAGATCTGGCCGCCGGTGGCCTTGGAGAAGGTGGAGGACAGATCCAGCTCGGTATGATGCAGGATGGGTTTGAGACGCTCGGCTGCACGTTCAAAATCGTACAGTTCCAATTCCATGTTTATCCCTCCAAATATCGGTATGCGAAAGCAGGTTGCGTATGTACATTGTAAAACAATCGGAGTAGAATTGCAATCGGGAATCCAAAAAAAGGAACAGGGAAGGCGCCCTCGCCGCATAGCGGGCGCGGGGGCGCATAGAATGAAGGGAAACGTGTTGGGAAAGGGGATAGACATGAAAAGCTGTCGGATCGGGATTTTGGGCGCCACCGGCGCCGTGGGACAGGAGATGCGGAAGATCCTGGAGGAATACCGGCTGCCGGTGACAGAGCTGCGCCTGCTGGCCAGCGCCCGCTCGGCGGGGGCGCGGCTGCCCTTCGCGGGGCGGGAGCTGCCGGTGCGGGAGACCACGGAGGACGCCTTCGCGGGGCTGGACTATGTCCTGGGCGCGGTGGAGGCGGAGCAGAGCCGCTTCTGGGCCCCGGCCATCCGCCGCAGCGGCGCCGTGTACATCGACAACAGCTCCGCCTTCCGGCTGGAGCCGGGGGTGCCCCTGGTGGTGCCGGAGATCAACGGGGCGGACGCCTTCGCCCACAGCGGCATCATTGCAAACCCCAACTGCTCCACGGTGATCAGCCTCATGGCGGCGGCGCCCATCCACCGCCTCTCGCCCATCGAGAGCATGACGGTCAGTACCTACCAGGCGGTGTCCGGCGCGGGGCAGGCGGGTCAGTGGGAGCTGGAGGAGCAGCTGCGGGCCGTCGCCGCGGGGGAGGAGCCCGTGCACAAGGTCTTTCCCGCCCAGATCGCCCTGAATGTGATCCCCTTCATCGGCGCGGAAACGGAAAACGGCTACACCGACGAGGAGATGAAGCTGCAGAACGAGGG
>JAFRSI010000069.1 GCA_017427645.1 Oscillospiraceae bacterium
ATTTCAAAACGACCCGGATCCACTCCTCCGAGTGGTCCATCATGTGCAGCATCTGCTCCATGGAGTCGAACCGCATCAGCAGGATGCCCAGGGTGGTGTTGGCCCCGGTGAAGGCCCGGATCTTGTCCCCCTCCTTCTTCAGGAGGTGGTTTTCCACAATGTGAGCCTGCGCCGCCGGGTCGATCTCCACCCGGTCCAGGATGCCGTCCCGCAGACTGTGGACGGCGTAATACGACCAGAAGCCCTCCGGCTCCGGAAAGCCCTCCATAGAGATGGGCTCGCCCATGGCACAGCGCACCGCATACTCCACCAGATTCACGCCGGTGGCGCAGCGGATCACGTCGGGGATGTAGTTGCCGCCGTTCCGGGGGGCCACCTCCATCAGATAGACGTTGCCGTCCGCGTCAATGCGCATGTCAAAATTATACGTGGTACTGCCCATGTGCAGCAGCGTCAGCAGCCGCTGGATCTCCGCGTGGATCTTCTCCTGCACCGCTCGGGGCATGTTGTAGGGGAAGCTGGCGGAGATGGGCACGTAGGGATTGACGCAGGCGGGGTTGAAGTGGTCGTTGGCAAAGCAACGGAACACCAGCTTTCCGTTGACGGAAAGCCCGTCTCCGGCGATCTGGTAGCCGCACTTCTCCACGTATTCCTCCACCACGATGCGCTTGCCCCGGGAGAAAGACATGGCGGTATTCAGCTTGCCCGCCGGATCCTCTCCGGCGTCGATGCGGCTGATGCCCTTGCTGCCGGAGGAGTCCACCGGCTTGACCATCACCGGAAAGCGAAACACCCCGTCATTCAGGTCCCGGGCTGCCTCATCGATACTGCCGTAGCCCCGGGCCCGGGGCGTGCAGAAGCCATTCGCCGCCAAAAAGGCGCGGAAGCGGTCCTTGTTGCACAGGATCTCCACCGACTCATAGGGGCTGCCGGGCAGGCCCAGCTTCTCCGCCACGTAGGCGGCGGTAGGGGCCGCCGGATCGGAGGCGTAGGCCAACACGCCGGCCACACCCTCGTCCCTGGCCACCTGCAGCACCGCCTCCTTGTCGGTGGTGCTTACCAGATAAAAATGGTCGGCATGGTGCTGCCCCGGGTTATGCGGCAAATAGTCGCACAGGACCGTTTCATAGCCCAGGCGCTTTGCTGTCTCGATGGCCACGATCTGTTGAGCAGACCCTCCTAACAGCAGGAGCTTTCTCTTCCCGCTCATCGCGCAATCACCACTTCTCTCTTCACACGCTCTTCTTCCTCAGCCAATACCCGTTCTACATAGGCGGCAGGGACAGAATGAGAGTTGATAACTGTACCGTCGGGATAATATCCCATGAAGCTGCCTCGGGTCGCTGCGCCGCGGACAGTCGTGCTCTCCTTGTTCAGCACCATGCCCACCAGCGCCAGGATCATTCTTAGATCCAGTCCCAGGCTCAGATGTTCCACATAATAGACGTCGTTTTCAAACTGATCCACCCATGTGGGTTCATGATCCGGACAGTTCAGGATCGGACACTCCAACCCCGGTCGGACGGCGCTGCGCATGGCATGACGCCGACTGTAGCGGCAATCATAGACAGGCGAGAGCGGGCGCGGGCCGATCAGAGACATATCACCCTTGAAAATACTCCAGAAATTCAGCAGCTCGTCCAGTGAAGTCCTTCTGACGAATTTCCCCAGCTTTGTGACCCGCTCGTTGGCCGGAAGGAGATTTCCCTCCGCGTCCACTGCGTTGGTCATGTTGCGGAACTTGACAATAGTGAAAGGTTTTCCGTCCAATCCGGTCCGCTGCTGACGAAAGAAAATGGGACGTCCCACATCCAGAAACGTACCGACGCCCAGAGCCAGATTGATCGGTGCCGTTACCAGCAGCGCCAGACCGGAAATCCCGATATCCAGCGTGCGCTTCCCCCAGCGCGTGTAGAAAGAGCGCCGTGGCGTCACCGGGGCGCTGTGTGCATTGACTTCTGCCAAATTGTCTTCGGCTGCTATGGCAGCTAATCTCCGCCCCAGCTTTACATCGTGAAATGCTTCCATTTCGTCGATGTTCACCGTCTCCGTCCGTATCTCTAACTTGCTTTCTGCCAGCATATGTATCGTCTCCTGTTGTTTACTTCTCAAGGATCACGTCGCAGATCCGATCCACCTCGGCCGGGGTGAGCTCCTCGTAAAGCGGCAGACACAGCACCCGCAGGGAGGTCTCGCGGGCCACGGGCGTGGGCTCGCCCGCCAGCTCCCGATAACAGGTCATGTCGTTTACCGCCGGATAGAAGTACCGCCTGCCGTAAATCTCCTGTTCCCTCAGCTGCTCCAGCACCTGATCCCGGTCCTTGCCGAAAATCCGGGGATCGAAGCACACGGGCAGGTAGGCATAGTTGGGAGTCACATCCGGCTGGGTGGGGCACAGGCGCAGACCCGCCACGCCGTCCAGCCGCTGAAAATACCGATCGTGGGCCGCCTTGCGCCCGGCGATGCACCGGTCCATCCGGCGCAGATTGCAAATGCCCATGGCGGCGCGGAACTCGTCCATTTTGGCGTTGCCCGCCACGGCGGCGGCGTCCTCTCCGCCGTGAATGCCGAAATTCTTCAACTCCTGCAGGGCCTGAGCATAGCGCTCATCTGTAAAAGCCACGGCGCCGCCCTCCACGGTATTGAACACCTTGGTGGCGTGGAAGCTGAACATGGTGGCGTCGCCGAAGGCGCCGACGCCGGTCCCCCGGTACGTTTCGCCGAAGGCGTGGGCGCCGTCGTAGATCACCTTGAGGCCGTGCTTCCGGGCAATGGCGCCGATCCGATCCACGTCGCAGATATTCCCGTAGACGTGGACGGGCATGATGGCCACCGTCCTGTCGGTGATCAGGGCCTCGATCTTCTCCGGGTCCATGGTATAGTCCGACTCCCGGATATCGCAGAACACCGGCTTGAGACCGTTGCGCACGATGGCGTGGGTGGTGGATACGAAGGTGAAGGGCGTGGTGATCACCTCGCCGCCGGGGCGGCGCAGATCCAGCGCCTGGACCGCCGTCTCCAGGGCCAGGTGTCCGTTGGTGAACAGGGACACCGACGGCACCCCCAGATAGTCCTCCAGCTGGCGCTGGAACTTCTGGTGGACCGGCCCCATATTGGTCAGATGCCGGCTCTCGAATATGGGCCGGATCTCCTCAATGTACTCCTCCAGCGAAGGCATGGAGGATCTGGTCACTAAAATAGCCATATGTTCTTCTCCTTATCGGATCAGGCTTTGGATCTCGCTCTGGATGTCCTCCACGGTCCGCATGGCGCCGCCGGCCGTGCAGTGCACCGTCCGCCAGCCCAGCTTTGCCGCGCAGTACTCCGCCGCCTGGCGGGAGCGGTTCATGTAGTCCAGGTTGTGCTCGTGGATATCCTTCCGGCTCTCGTCGCCGTGATAGCGCGCGGACATCAGCTTCTGGCTCACCTCCGGCTGCACCTGCAGGTAGATCACCAGGTCCGGCGCCGGGATCCCCAGCAGTTGGTATTCAAAATGGAACAGCCAGTCCAGATAGGCGTCCCACTGCTCCCGGGGGAGCTTGGAGCACTGGTGGATGGCGTTGGAGGTGGCGTAGCGGTCGGCGATAACGATACCGCCATCCCGGTAGAACGCGCCCCAGTCCTTCTTGAAGCTGGCGTAGCGGTCCACCGCGTAGAAGCTGGAGGCGGCGTAGGCGTTCACGTCGCCGGGGTCGCTGCCGAATTCTCCCGCCAGGTACATCTTCACCAGGGCCGAGGAGTCGCTCTCGTAGTCGGGGAAGGATACCTTGCGGACCTTCTCCCCCGCCTGCTCCAGCCAACCGGCCAGCAGCCCCGCCTGAGTGGCCTTGCCGCTGCCGTCCAGGCCCTCGATCACGATCAGTTTTCCGCTCATGCCTTCCCCCGGTTCCCGTACATTTTCTCGTAGTAGTCCTGGTACTCGCCGGAGAGGATGGTCTCCCACCACTCACGGTTGTTCAGATACCAGTCGATGGTCTTCTTGATGCCGTCGGCAAATTTCGTCTCCGGCAGCCAGCCCAGCTCGTTG
>JAFRSI010000070.1 GCA_017427645.1 Oscillospiraceae bacterium
CAAGTCCCTGAAGGACGGCAAGTGGTACAACACGACTGCCTCCGGCTATAACACGGCCACCATGAGCATTGAGGTCACGGCGGCCCGTGACGGCATGGAGTTCCGCTGCAAGGTGACGGACGCCTACGGCAACACCGCGATCTCCGACCCGGCGGCGCTGCATATGGCGGCGGTGCTGGAGATCACCTCCCAGCCGGCGGATTTCACCGGCCCTCTCGGCGCCACGGCCAGCTTCACCGTGACGGCCTCCGGCGACGGCCTGACCTACCAGTGGCAGTACAAGTCCCTAAAGGACGGCAAGTGGTACAACACGACTGCCTCGGGCTATAACACGGCCACCATGAGCATCCAGGTCACCACGGCCCGTGACGGCATGGAGTTCCGCTGCAAGGTGACGGACGCCTACGGCAACACCCTGACCTCCGAGCCGGCGGCCCTGCATGTGGCGACGGACCCGCTGATCCGGGAATTCCGTTTCGAGACGGATCCTGCCGCCGAGGGCTGGAGCTTCGTGGACGCTGACGGCGACGGCTTCAACTGGGAATGGACCCAGGGCAATGACGCCAATCTGGAGGCTTACGAGGGCGAGTATTTCATCTGCTCCAAGTCCTATGACAATGGCACCTCTGCCGCGCTGACGCCCGACAACTGGGCCGTTTCCCCGGCCATCGATCTGAGCGGTGTCACGGGACCGGTATCGCTGTCCTTCTACGCCAAGGGACAGGACCCCGCCTACCCCGCGGAGCACTTCGCGGTCTATGTGGGCACGTCCGCCGATATCGGCGCGATGGATATGGTGGTGGCCGAATCGGTCGCCAACGCCCCCTGGCAGCAGTACACCGCCGATCTGTCCGCCTACGCGGGGCAGAGCCAGGTCTACGTGGCTATCCGGCACTTCAACTGCACCGATATGTTCATGCTGGACGTGGACTGGGTGCAGATCCTGAGAGGAACGGTGTGACCCGGCGCGCAGCATAAAACACGATAAGAGCAGACCGCCCCCGCCTCACCGACGTGAGGCGGGGGCGGTTTCTGTGGGGAGGCCGGACAAATGGGGCTTCCCCGGGGGGGGAGATCTGTGGTATAATCACGAAAAACGGAGGGGAGGGAGAGCCGTGAGAGAGAAGCTGCAGCCCATCGCGGACCCGGCGGCCCACGCCCGGGAGGTCACCGGGTACGAGTGCCGGGTGTTCAGCGACGAGAGCCCCTGGCAGCGGTACATGATCTTCCGCACCACCGGCGGCTTTGAGAAGCTGGACCGGACCTTCCACCAGCACTGCGGCCCCACGGCCCTGACCAACGTGATCGGCGCGATCCAGCGGCGGCGGGGCATGGCCTGCAGCGACCCGGAGGAGGTCTTCGCCCGCTGCGCCGCGGCGGGACAGCGCCGGGCCGCCTACTGGAACATCCCGGAGAAGTTCCGCCTGGGCGGCACCTCCTATCTGCTGCTGCCCTCCTACGCCCGCTTCTGCCTGCGGCAGTTCGGCATCCGGGACGCCCGGGTGAGCGGCCATCTGCTGGCGTCGCCGGAGCAGATGGCGGCGGAGATCGCCAAGGGGCGGCTGCTGTGCCTGACCATGATCCGCCACCGGTGTTACGGCTCCCACGTGGTGGTGGCCTACGGCGCGGTGCGCATCTCCCCGGCGGGCCGCGGCGCGCCCCGGCTGTATCTGCGCATCGCCGACGGCTGGGCCTCCCGGCCCCGCTACCTGGCGGCGGACACCCTGGGCCTGTGCGGCTACGTGTCCATCCAGGTATGAAGAGAGATCCCCCGGCCCTGGAGCCGGGGGATTTTTGTCATTTGGCTGTCAAACAGCCGTCAAAGGGGGATCAATTTGCTACAAAGGGGAGGCTGTTTGGAAACGATTGATTACAGTTCGACAGGATTCATTGACCTGGCGGGCAGAGGTGGGGTATAATCAAGGTGAAAAGCCAGAAACGGCGAAAGGAGTGACGAACCGCGATGAAGAAACTGACTGCATGGCTGCTGATCCTGGCAATGGCCCTGACTCTGACGGGCTGCACGATGCCGGAATTCATGGACAAGATCCTGGGCAAGGAGCCGGAGGTCCCCAAGGAGCTGGGCACCATCGAGGTGCTGAATCGGCTCCGGACCATCGAGGCCACGGACTTCCCGGTGGACAGCGAATTCGCCGACCGGAAGATCACCCGTCATCAGTTGGCCACCGGTTTGCAGGAGGCCGCCCAGGACGTGCTGGAAATCGAAGAGGGCGCCGCGGCGGGCCTGGCGCCGGAGGAGAAGGGCTACTGGACCCGGGCCTTCCACCTGGAGGGCACGCCCACCGGGTATGAGAGGGACGACCTGTGGCTGGAGGTGACCTGCGGCCTCACCCAGGACGTGCTCCGCGTCACCGCCCACAAGGGCGAGGAGTGGGGCGCCTGCTACGTCAAGGGCCATGCGCTCTACGAGACGCTGCGCCACTGGCGGGACAAGGAAAAGAACATCGATGAGGAGCTGTACCAGAAGTACAAGGAGTACGTGGATCGGGGCATTGAGACCATGTATCAGACGGAGAAGGCCTCCGGCCAGCCCTACACCGGCTGGGAGCTGACCCGCTTTGAGTGGCTGCGGTCCTATGAGGACACCACCGACGACAGCACCATCCGCCTGTACGCCGTGGAATTCGTGATGCTCACCGACCACCCGGAGCTGATCCGCTGGAGCGGCAACATGATGCTGGACAGCCAGGGCCGCGTGGAGAACGTGGGCGACATGGGCCGCATGGCCATCCGCTACTGGTGGTGGGGTGAGAAGTACGAGACCGCCTTCCTGCCCACCGTCAGCACCGCCGAGTCGGAGCTGGACGAGGCCCGCACGGCGCTGAACGAGAACAATCCCAGGACCTGAAACGGAAAATGAACGGAAAAGAGGAGAGGCGTGAGCCTCTCCTCTTTGTCTCTTTTGGCTTGTCGGCAGGACTCCCAACGGAGCTGCGCGGGGCCCTCCCGGGGCAGGGGCAGAACGGCGAGGAAAACCGCCCGGGACAGGAGCGAAACACGGCGGCGGGACACGTGGGTCCCGCCCTGCGGGGGACAACGCTGCCGTCAAGCTCGTAGGGCGGCGTCCTCGACGGCCCGGCGGGAGACAAAAACCACGGGGCGGACAGAGTCGTCCGCCCCTACGGAGAATACGTCTCTGTCGACTGCGTAGGGGCACCCCAAGGGTACTTGCCCCGGCAGCCGCTCG
>JAFRSI010000001.1 GCA_017427645.1 Oscillospiraceae bacterium
GAATAGTAGCCGATGCTGTCCAGGATCTCCAGGGCGGGAAGCATGTCGGCAATGGTCATGCGGGTGGCCGCCTGGGACTGGTGTGCATCGCGCAGGATGGTGTCAGTGACCAGCAGAGGGGAGCGAGACGAAAAATCCATAGTCTACCTCCATTAACCGAACAGAGAGATCAGCACGCCCGCGGCGATGGCGGAGCCGATGACGCCGGCCACGTTGGGGCCCATGGCGTGCATCAGCAGGAAGTTGCCGGGGTTGTACTGCTGGCCGACGGACTGGCTGACGCGGGCAGCCATAGGTACGGCGGAGACGCCGGCCGAGCCGATCAGCGGATTGATCTTCTCCTTGAGGAACAGGTTCATGAACTTGGCCAGGAGCACGCCGCCGGCAGTGCCCAGCGCAAAGGCGCACACGCCCAGCAGCATGATGGCCAGGGTCTTGGTGGCCAGGAAGGTGGCGCCGGTGGCTGTGGCGCCCACGGAGACGCCCAGGAAAACGGTGACGATGTTCATCAGTTCATTCTGCACCGTTTTGCTGAGGCGCTCGGTGACGCCGCACTCCTTGAAGAGGTTGCCCAGCATCAGACAGGCGATCAGCGGGCCGGCAGAGGGCACCAGCAGAGCCACGAAGATGGTGACGACGATGGGGAAGAGGATCTTCTCCGTCTTGCTGACCTGGCGCAGGGGCTTCATGACGATCTTGCGCTCCTCCTCCGTGGTCAGCAGCTTCATGATAGGCGGCTGGATCACGGGGACCAGCGCCATATAGGAGTAGGCAGCCACGGCGATGGGGCCCAGCAGGGCCGGCGCCAGCATGGCGGTGACGAACAGAGCGGTGGGCCCGTCGGCGCCGCCGATGATGCCCACGGAGGCGGCCTCCGGACCGGTGAAGCCCAGCAGGCGGAAGATCACGTAGGTCAGGAAGATGCCGATCTGGGCCGCAGCGCCCAGCAGCAGGCTCTTGGGATTGGCGATCAGCGGGCCGAAGTCGGTCATGGCGCCCACGCCCATGAAGATCAGGCAGGGGTAAATCCCCAGCTTGATGCCCAGATAGAGGATATCCACCAGGCCGACGGATACCGTCTGCCCCACAGATACGGACGCGAGCACCGAATCCGTCACACCGGCGGCGGACATCTCCGCCAGAAATTCTGAAGTGACAGGCGCGCCGCCGAAGAGATCCCAGTGGATGTGCCCGCCGGCAAAGAGGATCTCGTGGAACATGCCGGCGCCCGGCAGATTGGTGATGAGCATGCCGAAGGCGATGGGGACCAGCAGCAGGGGTTCGAATTTCTTCACGATGCCGAGCCAGAGCAGGAAGCAGGCGATGGCGATCATGACAAGGCACTTCCAGTTGTCGCCGGCGAAGAACTGCGCGAAGCCCGTGCTGTTCAAAAAGTTTAGAATAGCTTCCATGTCAGTTCCTCCGGCGGCTTACTGAATAGAGCACAGCACCGTGCCGGATTCCACCGCAGTTCCCTTGCTCACGGAAACGGAGATCACTTTGCCGTCCCGGGGAGACATGATCTCGTTCTCCATCTTCATGGCCTCCAGGATCATCAGCACCTGGCCCTTGGCGACGGTATCGCCGGCCTGGACATTGACGGCCAGGATATTGCCGGGCATGGGGGAAGTAATGGTCTCGCCGCCGGCGGGGGCCGGAGCGGCGGGAGCGGGGGCGGCGACAGGGGCAGCTGCCGGAGCGGCGGGAGCTGTGCCGGTGATATCCTCGATCTCCACCTCATAGACGGTGCCGTTGACATTGACTCTGTATTTCTTCATATGAAAGACCTCCTGTGATCAAACTCTCTTGATAGACGCGATACGAATAGCGGAAACGTCAGTGCCCAGCTCCTCGGCAATAGCGGCGGAGATGGCCGCCAGAAGCTCGCCGCCGTTTGCATTTTGCCGTGTGGGAGCGGCAGGAACGGCGACGGACGAGGCGGGGGTCTTCCGGACAAATTTCCGGCAGAGCCAGCCCATCAGCGTGACGAGCAGCACGATGCAGATCAGGCCCACAAATACGGTTCCCACGCCCATCAGCACGACAAACAGATTGCTGTAATCCACGAGCTCAATTCCCTCCCATCATATATAATCGTCTGTATTATAACAAAGTATTGCCGCAAAAACAATCGGGAAAGCCCAACGCGGACAGAATTGACAGAATGACGAAAAATACCGGATTTCTCTGTACGTTTGACGAATACCCCACGGGAGCGGTCTATGGTACAATGTGGACATGAGCAGAGGAGGGGATGGCATGCAGTACGGGGAGGTCCGGCGAGGGGTTTTCATTGCCCGGCCCAATCGTTTCATTGCCCATGTGGAGATGGGCGGCAAAACGGTGGTCTGCCACGTGAAGAATACGGGCCGCTGCCGGGAACTGCTGGTGCCGGGCGCGCCGGTCTGTCTGGAGCGGGGGCGCACCGCGCACCGCAAAACGGAGTGGGATCTGATCGCGGTGGAAAAGGGGAGCCGACTCATCAACATGGACGCCCAGGCGCCCAACCGGGTATTTGCCGAGTTTGCCCGCCAGTACGAGCCGGAGACTGCGGTGATCCACCCGGAATACACCGTGGGCCGTTCCCGCCTGGATTTCTGTCTGGAACTCACGGACGGCGGGCGGCACTACGTGGAGGTCAAGGGCGTCACGCTGGAGGAGGATGGGCGAACGTTTTTTCCCGATGCGCCCACCGAGCGAGGGATCAGGCACCTGGAGGAGCTGATCCGACTTCGGCAGGAGGGGCATCGGGCCACAGTGTTTTTCGTGATCCAGATGCAGGATGTGCGCAGCTTTTCCCCCAATGACCGCACCCATCCCGCCTTTGGGGCGACCCTGCGGGAGGCCGCGGCTGCCGGCGTAAGGGTCGCGGCGTATCAATGCCGGGCGACGCCGGAATCTCTCACCATATCCGATCCCGTACCCGTGATTTTATAATAAACGTAAAGCATATCTGCCTTACATATAAGGAAGAGCGGAGCGGCTTGTCAGCCGTTCCGCTCCTCTTCGCAAATCAAGTCGATCAGATGCTTTGTGATCCGGGCCGTCATGCCCCAGAGGGGGTAGGGAAGCCCGTGGTAGATGGGCACCTCCAGCACCAGCTTAGCCCAGGGATAGGTGTCCGGCACGCCCACGTCGGCGTAGGGGAAATCGTCCGGATGAGGGCGGTATACGTGGCGATAGATCTCCGGCGGATTCTCCCGCAGCCATGCGAGCGGAACGGTGAACACCTGCGCCACCTCGTCGGGGTTGACGGGCAGGCCCTGGAGATCCGCCGCCTGCAGACGCGCCAGAAAGGGGTAGACGACGCTGGTTCCGCGCAGGGTGAAATCCAGCGGCCCCACGATGTCGATCTGCTCATCGGTGACGCCCAGCTCCTCCCGGGTCTCCCGGACGGCGCAGGCCAGGGGCGTTTCACTGCCCTCCAGTCGTCCCCCGGGAAAACAGACCTCGCCCGGCTGGTGGTGCAGGGCGCCGGACCGGACCTCGTACAGCAGGTGCAGGCCGTCCGGCCGCTTCACAAGGGGCACCAGCACGGCGAATTCGCTGCCGGGCGCCTGTATGGCCGCGCGGCGGCCCTGAAAGCGGCGGCGGATCGCTTCAAACTCCATACGCATCCCTCCCGCCAACAGTATACACCGCACCGGCGGAAAAGCAAATAAAAAATCCCCCCGCCGCATGGACGGGGGGAGATGGGAGCGCTCAGCAGCCGCATCCGCAGCCGTTGCCGCCGCCGCAGCCGCAGTCGTTGCTGCAGCCGCAGCCGCTGTTGCCGCCGCAGAACAGGAACAGGATGAGGATCAGAATGATGATCCAGTAGCTGTTGCCGCCGAAGCAGGAATTCTGATTACAACACATAGCGTAACCTCCTATGAAATGTCTGGCCTGCACGCAGGTCTCACTCCATAGTATGCGATGCCGCCGCGGAGGTGCTACGCCTGATGGGAGATCCGATAGCTGAGTGTCAGCAGGGTATCGACAAAGTGGATATCCTCAAAGAAGACGCCGGGCTCGGCGGTGGAGAGCTCCACGTTGGTGAAGTTCCAGAACCCGCGGATCCCCAGACTGATGAGCCGGTCGGCCAACGGCTGCGCCACGGGCTGGGGAACGGTCAATACAGCCACGTCGGGGTGGTAGAAAGCCACGTATTCGTCCAGCTCATCCATGGAGCGGACGGGGATATCCTGGATGGTGGTGCCGATAAGCTGCGGGGAGATATCGAAGGCGGAGCCCACGTGGAAGCCGGGCTTCTCAAAGTTGAAGTTCTGCAGCAGGGCGTGGCCCAGGTGACCGGCGCCGATGATAATGAGGCGATGCCCCCGGTCGATGCCCAGGATATGGCCGATCTCGGCGCGGAGCTCGTCCACGTTGTAGCCGTAGCCCTGCTGGCCGAACTCGCCGAAGCAGCTCAGATCCTGGCGGATCTGGGAGGCGGTAATGCCCATTTTGCTGCCCAGCGAGTTGGAAGAGATGCGAATGACGCCGCGCTTGTGCAGATCGTCCAGGTGCCGGAAATAGCGGGGCAGGCGGTGGATGACTGCGTCGGAGATGTGTTGCTTTTTCATGAAAGTCGCCTCGTTTATCGGTTTGGTGCGGCGAGGACGCCGCCCTTTTCTGCTGCCTGTATTTTACAGCAGAGAAAGCAAGTTGTCAACTTTTTTAACAATCCTTTTTCACTTTTTTAACAAACTTTTTTGCGCATTTTTACTTTACAAAAGGAGATAGTGTTGCTATAATAACAAGGTCGGGATCGAGATCCCGCGCACATATATGCGCCCGTAGCTCAGATGGATAGAGCGTTAGACTCCGACTCTAAAGGCCGCTGGTTCGAGTCCAGTCGGGCGTACCAAATCAACGTCTCTTTTGTCTGTCCGGCAAAAGAGGCGTTTTTCTTCACAGGCCGCAGAGAGCGGATGAATCAAAAGAAGAGGGGAGGGTGCACATGTCGATCAAGCGGGAGAACAGAAGCACGTGGATGTTCATTGGCTTTCTGCTGATGGGCGGGATCTGCCAGATGTTCACGAGGACGCGCGTTTCCATCGTCGACACCTTTATGTTCAGCGTCAATTTCATGATCTACGTGGCCCTGCTGATTTTCTGGCTGCAGTCCGTCCGCGCCAGGCTCCTGCCCACCAGGGCCCGGAGCTATATCGTCACGTCGGCGATCCTGATGGTGGTCCTGCTGCTGATCCGGGTCATGCGATTCCGCATCCTGACGGAAGTGCTCGTCAGACGCTACGTGGACTACTCCTACAACATTCCGATGGTCCTGGTCCCGACCCTGTTTCTCATGACGTGTATCCGCATCCGCAGAGGCGAGAGCGATGAACAGAACGGAAGAGAGCGGCTGCTGCTGATCCCCTCCTGCACCGTGCTGCTTCTGATCCTGACCAACGACCTGCATCAGTTGTTCTATCACCGGACGGTTCCGCTGTCGGAATTTCAGGGCAATGTGGGCACCTATACCTGCGGACCGCTCTTCTATTTCATGTATGCCTGGATGGTGCTGACGCTGCTGGCCGGGTTTGTGATCCTGATCCGCAAAACGTGGCGGAAGAACATACGCTGTCTCCTGCTGTTCGCCGCCGTCGTCCTGGCCTGGGGAGGCCTGAGTCTTCTGAACGCGCTGGTGTTCACGCGCCTCGACCTCCTCCGCATGTATCACGCCCCGGAGATAAACATTTTCGGCATGCTGGGCTCTTTTGAAGTCTGCATCCGAAACCGTCTGATCCCGTATAACGAAAACTATACCGGTTTTTTCTCCCGCCTGGGACTGCCGGTCCGGATCACGGACGAAGCGCTGTCCACGGTATACGAGACGGATCTGCCGATCCGTGCCTCCGCCGAGCAGCTCCGCTCCGCCCTGGCTGCGCCCGTCTATCCCGACGAGGACACGCGGCTTTCCGGCATGAAGATCCGCCCGGGCTACGCCTTCTGGACGGAGGACGAAAGCGAGCTGCGCCGGGAGAGCCGCCGTCTTGCCTACGCCAACGAGATATTGAGCGAGGAAAACGACCTGATCGCCGTGGAGAATGAGCTGAAAGAAAAGAAAGCCCATCTGGACGCGCAGAACCGGGTGTATGACCGGATCGCCGCCGCCCTCTACCCGAAGCAGAAACGGATCGAGGCGCTGCTGGACAGCACCCCGCCGGAGTCGGACGGCTTTTCTGCCATGCTGGCGGAATGCTGTGTGCTGAACGCCTACTGCAAGCGCAAGAGCAATCTGATGCTTCTCACGGAGGAGAGCCTGCCGCAGCCCAACCGCGAGCTGTTCCTGGCAATGCAGGAGTCCGCCCGTTTCCTGAAATGCTGCGGCATCGACGCCGCGGCTACAGGCGAGGAGTATTCCCGGCTGCCGCTGCCGGAGATATTGGCGCTCTATGACAGCTTTGAGACGCTGCTGGAGGCGTTTTTGCCGCACATGCGTCGCATGACCGCATCCCTGGCGGACAAGGGCGTCCGCATCGCCATGGAAGCCGATTCGATGCCTTCTCTGCCGCAGACGGATCTTCCCGTGGAGTGCAGGGAGAGCGACGGATGCTTCTTCCTGACCATACGGGCGGAAGGGGGTGCCGACAAGTGAATTCCCTTTACAATGCGCTCCATACGCGCGCTGCTTTGCCGCTTCTGCTGGTGGCGCTGGCCCTTCTGTTCGGTCAGACCAAGCTTTTTCTGCTTTCCCTTCGTGAAAAGAGGAGCAGAAAGCAGACGGTGGCTGCGGCCCTGCATCTGATGCTTGGGCTCCTGTTTTTCGTCGTCCTGCTGGAATGCTACGACATCGTCTATTATCCGTACCCCCGGATCACCAGGCATTCGGTTCCGTTGAGCGGCTTTTTCAGTTCTCTTCCCTGGTGGATCTATGTCTTTTATGAAGCGCTCTCTGCGGCCGTTCTGACGCTGCACCTCCGGGAATACCGGCGCTATCGGATGACCACGGTGACGCCGGACGCCATCCGTCAGAGCGTGGACCTGCTCCCCGAAGGGATCTGTGTCAGCGCGCCGGAGGGCACGGCGCTGCTGGTAAATTTGAAGATGGACGCCCTCTGCTGCGTGCTGACAGGCGAGCACCTGCTGGATGCCGGACGGCTCTGGGCCTGGCTGGAACAGAACGGAGAGGATCAGGAGGGCAAGCGTCTGGCCCGTACGCCGCAGGGCGAGGCCTGGCTCTTTGAAAGAGACGAGCTCTCCGTCGAGGGCAGAGAGTATCGGCGGATGAGCGCCGTCAACGTCACCGGGTGCTACCGCATCACTGAGGAGCTCCGGGAGAAAAACGCGCGCCTGCAGGAGATCCAGCGCCGTATGAAGGAGGCGGTGGAGCTGTCCGGCGAGATGTTCATCAAGCAGGAGGAGGCCAGCGCCCGCAGCGCTCTCCACAATGAACTGGGACAGGTGCTGCTGATGGGCCGCCACTATATCGAGCATCCCGACAGCACGGACGCCGCCGTGGTGGCCTTGATGACGAAACAGATGAACGACCTGCTGTTGGGCGAAAGCAAACCCCTGGAGCCGCCCGCCGAGGATGAACTGCGCCAGGCGGTCCGTTTGGCGGGCGGCATCGGCGTCACCGTCGCGCTTCACGGCGAGGCGCCGCAGGCGGGCAAAGCCCGGTCCCTTCTGGCTCAGGCGATCCGGGAGTGCGCGGCCAATACGGTCAAGCACGCCGAGGGCGACAGGCTCTGCGTGGAGATCGAGTGCCGCCCTGAAGGGAGCGCCGACGGCGCGGAGCCGGGGGAGCTCGTCATCACCGTCACCAACAACGGCAAGCCGCCCAAGGGCCCCATCGCCGAGAGCGGCGGCCTGCTGTCCCTGCGCCGCAGCGTCGAAGCCGCCGGCGGCCGGATGACGGTAGAGAGCCAACCCCGTTTTTCCCTGACGATCACCTTGACCGAACGGCGATAAGCCATGCGAAAGATCTTTCGACTCCGTTCGCTTCGCTCACTCCGCTCAAGATGACAGGGGGAGGGAGACCCGCTCCGCTCAAGATGACAGGGCAGAGGAGGAGTGGCTCCCGCACCCCTCACCCTCGCTGCCTCACGCGCTGCGCACCCTCGCCCCGTATATCTTCCATGCCTCTTGTTTCTCGCCGCCGCACCACGTACTCCGTCGCCTCGCATTTCTCAGTCATCCTGAGCCTTTTCCCCCTCGTCATCCTGAGCGAGCGCAGCGAGTCGAAGGATCTTATCCATCACATGATTAGGATGCTTAACGATGAAAGAGTATTGCGTCTATATTTTGACCAGCCGGAATGACCGCGTCATGTATATCGGTGTGACGAATGACCTGACACGTCGGATATATGAACATAAGCAAGAACTGATTGAAGGCTTTACCAAGCGGTATCACGTCCATAAGCTGGTATACTATGAGATGACGAGTGACGTGAAAAACGCAATCGAGCGAGAAAAACAACTCAAGCACTGGGTCCGAGCCAAGAAAAATGCCCTCGTTGAAACAATGAACCCGGAATGGAAGGATCTGAGTGAAGACTGGTAAGTTTTCGCAGGATCTTCCGACTCCGTTCGCTTCGCTCACTCTGCTCAAGATGACAAAAGGCACTGTCATCACGAGCCGTTCCCAATAACTGTCATCCTGAGCGAGCCCGAAAGGGCGAGTCGAAGGATTTGTTCCCGGCACAGCCATCATCCCCCGCGCTCCCCGAATGTTCCGGGGGGCGCTTTTTTCGCTTGTTTCGTAAAAATGGTACAAATGGGTGATAGGAAAGAACGGGAGAAGCTGGTATAATACACATGTATTGATGCGGGTAAGGGCATATTATGGGCTTTTGCTCGTTTTATCGACGGAAAGGGGTTGGCAGCCTTGGCAGAGAAGCGGAGAATCGTCAGCGGGTCGGGGCTGATGCGGCCCGGTTTCGTCATCACGCACTTTTGCGGCGCAGTAAGCCCGGAAACGGGTATACTGCGCCGTTTTGCACCTTTGGAAGGACGGTGAGCCGATATGTCTGAAAGGATCCGGGTCGTCGTAGCGGACGACCAGAACATTTCCCGCGGCTTTTTCGAGATGTACATTCACGCCTCCGCCCGCTACGAGCTGGCGGCCTCCGTTCGGACGGCGCAGGAGGCGGTGGAGTACACGGACGCCCACGAAGCCGATCTGCTGATCCTGGACGTGATGATGCAGGAGGGGATCGACGGTCTGACCGCCGCCGGGGAGATCAAGCGGAAGCACCCGGCGCTGAAGATCATCCTGACCACCTCCACCTCGGAGACCAGCTGGGAGGAGAAGGCCCGGGCCATCGGCGTGGAGAGCTTCTGGTACAAGGAGTACGACGACCACAGCTTCCTCGACGTCCTGGACCGCACGGCAGACGGCGAATCGGTGTACCCGACGGCGCCGCCCCAGGTGAATTTCGGCCGGATCACGCGAAACGATCTGACGGACCGGGAGCTGGACGTGCTGCGGGAACTGACCGGCAGCCTCACCAATGAGGAGATAGCGGACAAGCTGCATATCTCCGCCAACACGGTGAAGCGCCACCTGCAGAACATCATGGAGAAGAGCGGCTTCAACAGCCGCCTGGATCTGGCGATGCACGCCCGGATGATCGGCCTGGTGGTCAACGAGGGCGAGCGGACCGGCACGGGCCGATACGCCACGTAGGGCGGGACCCGTGTGTCCCGCCGTCCCCGCGAGATCCCCGTTCTTTACCGTGCACAGCGTTGCAAAACAACTTCACATATACGCATTTCCCAATTGTTCCACGACGCACACATCCCAACCACACAAAAGGAGGACGCCATGAAACACCTGAAACGCGCATTGAGCATGCTGCTTGTGACGCTGATGATCGTCACCACGCTGCCCCTGTCCGTGATCGCCTCGGCGGAGCCCACGGAGACCCCCGCCGAAACGGCGGAGACCGCCGCCGAGCCGTCGAACGTCGGCGGCGAGTCGACGCATCTCACCGGCCAGGACACGGACCTGACCATCGACTTCAGCTACGCCGAGACAAACCAGATCGGCACGCCGGAGGACGCCCTGGCCCAGATGGGCCGGGACAGCGAGGGAAACTCCTTCGAAGTCAGTGCGGGATTCATCACCTCCTCGGCCAACGAGTACAAATGGAACCACGTGACGACGGGGCTGACGGTCACGGACAACAAGGCGGGTTCCCTGCGCTATTTCCTGACCTCTGAGGACCCGGATCACAAGTACATCGTCCTGGACGACAACTTTGACTGCGACTACAAGGGCAGCGCCGAGTGGAAGACCATTGAGATCACCACCGACAAGGTGCTGGATCTGAACGGCTACAAACTGGAGATGTCGTACAGCGCCAACAGGCGCAACAGCAACGACAGTCAGTGCTCCCATCCCCAACATCACAAGGCCGTGATGTTCACGATCCACCAGGGCGCCACCCTCACCATCATCGACTCGGGCCCCTGGACCAACAAGCGTCCCTATTACCAGGGCAATTACATCGGCACGGAGGGCACGTATCACGATTACCTCGGAACGGTCCGACAGTCCGGCGGCATCAAGTTCGTCGCCTGGATGGTGGATCCCCATGAGAACGACGTGAACTTCTTCACCACCCGCGACCTGTTCAACGTGGACGGCACGCTGGTGATTTACGGCGGCGTCTACCAGGCCGGCCGCCAGAAGGACCAGCTGAAAAAGAACTTCTCCTGGTCCAAGCTGAAAGACGTCATCGGCAGCGCGGTGGGGCTGGGCGTCAGCATCGCCGAGTACGCCACCGGCATCAGTGCGGCTCAGGCCGCCAACGAGGATCTGCTGGAGTCCTTCAAGACGGAGGACATCGTCTCCGGTGATAACGGCGGCAAGGACGACGTCCACACCTCCACGGTGAAGAAGGACGGCAAGGGCGGCACGGACGTGACCACCAAGGACACGCCCAATCAGAAGGGCGGCACCAACACCAACACCGGCCGCGCCGAGACCGTCAGCGAAGCCAAGGACACCAAGAACAGCGAGATCGCCGACGGCAAGCGCCAGGGCACCCAGGAGGGCGAGAACAAGGCCAACGACAAGAAGACCGGCAAGAATGACAAGAACACCAAGATCGCCGAGTCTGAAAAGAAGGTCGTGGACTCCATCATCAACAAGGACAAGATCATGTCCGTGGTGGACGGCGCCTTCAACCTGGTGGACGGCATCGTGGGACTGTTCGGCTCGGACGAACGCTCCCGCGTCACCAACATGATCCAGGGCACGGTGGCCCACGTGAACAACACCGGCACCCTGGTGGTCTACGGCGGCACCTTCAAGGGCTACGGCTCCACCCCCAACACCCGCAACGCCGTCATCGAGGTCACCAAGCAGGACACCGCCCACCCCAACGTGCCCAACAAGTACAACGGCGGCCAGGTGTACGTATACGGCGGCACCTTTGAGGCCTACTGCGGCGCCAACGTGTTCAACATGGTCCGCTCCGTGAACAACATGCAGGTCCAGCAGTATGAGCGGGACGTCAACAGCGGCGACATCGTGCCCAAGACGGTGACCCTGACCGATCAGGAGACCATGGGCTACCGCCAGCTCTTCTTCGACAATGAGGCGGAGTATGCCGCCTATGCCAAGTATATCCGCGAGCATCCGGACGAGGAGGAGACCTATCCCAAGGTGGAGCCCATCCCCGTCAGCACCAAGAACGTGGTGATCCGCGGCGGCACCTTCCGCAACTACTACGAGGTCATGATGGTGGGCCTCAAGCCGGATACCGACCAGGGGGACGACGATTCCAACCACTTCACCAAGTTCCCCGGCTCCTCCGGCTCCGTCAACCTGGGCATCGAGTCCTACGGCGAGGACATGATTCGGGACGGCCGCATCCAGATCAACGACCGGTACGGCGACGGCCCCATGGTCCTGCTGGACGACAGGGTGGAGGATGACCACACCGCCAACGACGGCGCCTATCACTACCGCCTCTTCTGCGGCGACACGGAGCTGCGCTACAAGAGATACCTGGAAGTCTATCCCAACACTGCTACTGTCAACTCCTCCCATTCCTTCCAGCTCCGGACCTTCTACGGTTCCCAGGCTCAGGAGCTGCTGAGCAAGGCCTGGGGCAGCGACGAGGAGAACATCCGTGAGGCGGTCTTCGCCAACACGGAGGAGTATTTCACCTTCCCCATCGACAGTGCGAGACTTACTCCCACATATTACGTGGTGCCCAATCTGACCGACACGGACGTGTACGGCGAGAAGCTCAACGCCAGCCAGGTGTGGTATTACAACACGCCGGTGGACTACGACAACAACATGATCCTGCCGCCGGCCTACGGCGACGTGCTCTGGACGGCCCAGCACGTCGGCAATGTGTATAATCCCGACGGCAGCCTGGCCACGCCTCAGCACGGCCTGTCCTACCACTACGACAGCCTGGCGATGTTTGACTACTGGACCCACGAGGACTGCATCGAGTCAGGCAGCCAGGAGTGGTACAACCAGGAGTTCGACTCTCTGGCCCAGGATCTGCAGTGGTTTACCTACAAGATCTACCGGGTGGATCCTCTGACCCGCGAGAGCATCAGCGAGGGCGGCTACGGTACGGATATTCCTCTGGCCACCGTGAAGTACGGCGCCAGCCACGACTCCCTGAAGTGCAAGCTGCCCCTGATGGATATGGCCGACCAGATCAAGAAACAGGCAAAAGCCAACGGCATCGAGTGGGACGGCTACAAGCAGGGCGAGATGTACCGCATCGTCCTGGAGGTACAGGAGTACTACGCCTATGATTACCAGGGCGACGGCAAGTTTATCAACACGCTGAAACCCGCCAAGGCCGTCACCAGCGTGTGCTTCCGCTGTGTCAGCGTCAGTGAGCAGACCGGCGGCGGCGAAGCTGGCTTCGAGCCCGACTATACCGCCCTCCAGTGGGTCCAGACGCCCGGCGCCGGCAGCACGGCCAGCGTCAGGCTGGTGAACGCCAAGGCCGGCCAGGTGGACCTGAACGGCGACAAGATCTTTGACATCTACTACCAGTGGTACCAGGTGGACACGGATGAGAACGGCGATCCCATCGAGAACGATCCCGACGCCCTCCACATGATCGCCGGCACCGACAACATCCTGCGGGATCCCGAGGCCAACCGCCAGTATCACGTGCCGGAGTATTGGGACGTGGGCAACGACGGCCACATATACGCCAACACCCGGCCGCTCCCGGCCGACAAGAGCCAGTGGACGGCCGAGGACATCCACATGTACACCCACGAGATGTGCCAGGCGGATCCGCGGATGAAGCTGCGGACCGGCGAGAACCTGCACCTGGGCAACAACAACGTCTTCTTCACCAACACGGACCAGTGCTACATCCCGTCCAACATGGAGGGCAAGTATATCCGTGTCAAGGCCATTGTGGAGAACCTGCAGTGGACCAAGAACTTCGACCAGCAGCAGATCTACTGGTCCCACATCGTGAAGGTGGGGGAGACCAACGAGCTGGATATCAAGCTGCGGGTGACCCCGTCCGAGGGCGTCACCTACGCCTCCGTCGACAAGCCGGTCACCCTCTCCGCCGCCGACCTGCGGAACCTGGAGGAGAACGAGTTCATCAAGCAGGTGACCTACGTGGTGGGCAGCAAGTCCGTCACGTTTACCGATCTCAACGTCACCGACGCCTCCCAGATCCCCACGGTGCAGTACCCCGCCGACTTCTTTGAGGGGGAGCCCCGGATCAACCCGGGCGAAAAAGAGGCCTACGTGACCATTTACGCCAACAAGACCGGCAATCCTCCCGGCAAGATCACCCACTGGACCTGGTCCAAGTCCGGGTCGGTGAACTACGCAGTGGAGGCCAGGGGCTTCAAGCTGGCCAGCGGCGTGCCCGCCAGCTACCGCAAGAGCGAGATCGAGAACGGCAGTCTCAACGGCGTCTACAGGCCCTTCGCCGCCAATCCCACGTATGCCAACCTCGTGCCGGAGTACGGCAACGTCACCACCACCAACCGGAACGTGGCCTATCTGGACGAGCAGGGCTTCCTGTACTTCGGCGGCGCCATCGGCTCCGCGGATCTCTCCGTCACCGGGCCCGACGGCGTCACCGCGACCAAGAATATCCAGGTCTACAACACCATCGACCGCTTTGAGATCTGGGGCCTGAAGGCGCCAAAGCTCAACCAGACCCTGCCCATCCCCACCGAGAGCCAGCTCCTGCCCTACGGCGCCGACTACCGGATCGTGGACGTGTACTGGACCATGGACCGCGGCACGGATCGCCTGTCCGCCTCCGCCAAGCCCCAGAACTACCACGCCTACACCATTAACGTGGTGGTGGAGCCCAAGGACGGCTACCGGGCGGAGGGGGAGATCCCCTTTATCATCAACCTCACCGAGGCCGACGGCACCGTGCTGACCCGCACCGGCACCACCCGGGATTATCTCTACAGCGACTACGAGCCCGGCGGCACCAATCGCCACATCTTTAAGCACACCTTCCGGGCCATCTCCGGCGGCTCCGCCTCGGTCATCAACAAGATCTATCTGGACTTCCCCACCGAGGTCATGGAGGGGGAGAGCGTGGACGAGTGGCTGCAGCAGGTCCGCATCTACACCAACGGCGACGACAGTGTCCTGACCGTGAGGGAGAGCGAGGTCTTCGCTGACATTCACGGCGTGGACCGGCTGCGGACTTACGGAGCCAATCTGCAGACAGCGGAAGTGCACACCTTCCTGCCCGGGGTCCAGACCGGCTTCCGGTTCTATCTGGAGCTGCCCACAGGCCTCAACGTCAACTTCCCCACGGAGACGGACGCCGTCAGCATCTACGTCAACGGTGAACTCAAGGGCACCGCCACCGCCATGACCGGCAAGCTCCTCTGGGCCGCCGCCTACGACAGCATCGAGGTGGTGCCCTGCACGGAGCCCGGCGTGGAGAAGCACGTGCCGGCCATGCCGGTGTACAGCCTGAACTACTTCGAGCTGTACGACTGGGTGCCCGTCAGCGTGGAGGACCTGCTCAACTGCAGCGAGCCCGACGTCACCCTCCAGTACGCCGGCGCCACCAACGCGGACGGCAGTGAGTCGCCCTACGTGGGCTACGACCCGGAAGAGAACACCATCTACGGCGACGCGGGCCAGGAGATCATCGACGACCCCGTCACCCTCCACTTCAACGTGCTCTATGACTCCGACTGCGACGGCGTCCCCGAGTTCGTGGTGGAGGAGACCGTGAAGAAGTACGTCTTCAACGACCACGAGGACGTCTCCGACAACTACACGGAGGAATTCCACGAAGACACCGTCCAGACCGTCACCGCCTATAACCCCGACGGCACCGTGGCCTACACCGGCCAGTACGACACCGTTTACTCCTGGGGCCGCGACAAGCGCACCCTGTCCGTGCCTGAGGTGGACGGCGCCTTCCTCCTGACCGCCACAGGCGGATCGGTCAAGGGCGGCGCCGCCCGGATCAACGGCAAGTACGACAGCAGCGGCAGCGTGACCATCGAGACGATACCCGCCGCCGACCTGCAGGTCTATCCCGGCGCCACCCAGGTGAACGTCAACCTGCCGGACAGC
>JAFRSI010000071.1 GCA_017427645.1 Oscillospiraceae bacterium
ACCGGGCCGGTCACGCCTGGTACGTGATGGCATGAGCCGGGAGGTGCGGACGGTGAAGACACTGACAACCTATTACGAGATCGAGACCCTCTGCGAAGGGATGATCGCCGACTTTTCCCGGCGCAAACAGTACACCGGCATGCTCTGCGTGGATATCGAGGCCTTTGTGAGGGAATACCTGGGGCTCCGCATCGTCTACGAGTCGCTGGCCGAGCCGGATCCGGGACGGGTGGGCTTCTTCTCGGACGGGGTGCGGCCCCTGCGGGTCAGAAGGGGGGAGAGGAAGGAACAGGTCGTCTTCCCGGCCCGCACCGTGGTGATCGACAGGTACCTGCTGACGCCGGGGGAGAGCGCCAGGAAGCGCTTCACCATCGCCCATGAAGGTGCCCACGACATACTGGAGCGGCACGTTCCGCTGCAGACGAGCCCCGCCGCCGCGTTTCACAGCGCATACGACCCGGATATGACCTATACCCGGGATATGCTGCGCGGGATGCTGTCGGTCAACGAGAGCTATACCAACCGGGCGGCGGCCTGCCTCCTGATGCCGGCATTCCTCGTGGAGCAGGTGCTGGAGCGGCACAACGGCTCCCGGAAGGTGATCATCTACGACGGCGGCGTGCTCGCCCAGGATCAGAAGCTGCTGATACAGAAAATGGCGGATACCATGGGCGTCTCCTACACGGCCTTCAGCGTCCGGCTCTCCGAACTGGATCTGTACGAGAGCAGACCGCTGGAGGAGTACCTGTACGGCGGACTCCGCTACGGAGGGGAACGGCATGCAGAGGATCATTGAATGGCGTACCCCGGCCGGCAGCGAACTGAAACAGAAGCTGGCGAAGTCCCGATCCGCGGTGCAGCACAGGCAGCCGCGCACCATCCGCTGCCCGAGCTGCGGGTTCTATCTGCTGGATATCTACGGAAGGGAGCACTGCTACATCCGGGTGAAGTGCAGGAAGTGCAAGTTCGACGAGACCATCGACACGGCCCTCTTCCGGACCGTGAAGGGGAGAAAGTCCGGTCCGGCCCGCTTCCCGGGAAGAAGAGAAAAACGGAATGAATGAGTATGGAGAGAGCCTATATCTGTATCGACCTGAAGTCGTACTATGCCTCCGTGGAGTGCGTGCACCGGGGGCTGGATCCCCTGACCGCGGATCTCCTGGTGGCGGATGAGAGCCGGTCCGACCAGACCATCTGCCTGGCGGTCTCGCCGGCCCTGAAGGCGAAGGGCGTCCCCAGCCGGCCGCGGCTTTTCGAGGCGAAGCAGAAGATCCGGGAATACGAGCTGCTGCACCATACGAATGTGGACTATATTGTCGCCGTCCCCCGCATGGGGGAGTACGAGAGGATCTCCGCGCAGATCTACGGGATCTATCTGAAATACGCGGCCCCGGAGGACGTGCACGTCTATTCCATCGACGAGTGCTTCATCGACTGCACCGGCTGCCTGCATATGTACAGGGCCGAAGCGGAGAGGACGAACGTGCACCCGGCACGCGTCATGGCCATGACCATGGTGCGGGACGTGCTGAAGACGACGGGCATCACCGCCACCGTGGGCGTGGGGACCAACCTGTACCTGGCGAAGGTGGCGATGGACATCCTGGCCAAGAAGGCTCCGGCGGACAGGGACGGGGTGCGGATCGCGGAGCTCAGCGAGGACTCCTACAAGTATCTCCTGTGGGATCACAGACCGCTGACGGACTTCTGGCAGATCGGGCCGGGTAAAGCGAGAAGACTTAACAGGAGCTGCATGCTCACGATGGGGGATATCGCCCGCAGATCCCTGTGGGACGAGGAGTATTTCTATAAGAATTTCGGCGTGGACGGCGAGATCCTCGTGGACCACGCCTGGGGGATCGAGCCGGTGACCCTGCGGGACATCAAGGCGTACCGGAGCGGGACCCACAGCGTCTCCAGCGGTCAGGTGCTCCCCAGACCGTATCGATACGGGGAGGCCAGGATCGTGTTCCGTGAGATGATCGAGGGCCTG
>JAFRSI010000072.1 GCA_017427645.1 Oscillospiraceae bacterium
CCCGCCCGCCGGAACGCTCCGGCTCCCGTTCCACCGCTGTCCCGCCATGGTATCCCCCTCCTTGTCCGCGTTCGGTACGAGTATATGAGAGGCGAAGGACGGACAGAACAAAAAAAAGAGAAATGCCGTCAGGCATCCCTCTATATTTGGTCGGAGTGGGGGGACTTGCTTCTCATTGCGCAAACAGCCCACCGGGCTGTTTGCTGCCGGGGCCGGCTGCACTGACGCTTGCCGCCCCCGGAATTCGTTTCATGTCCCCCCAGTTAAAGACAGCGGGATGCCATTTGGCATCCCGCTGTCTTTGAGCAAAGATTGTTTTTTTAACAAAATCAGGGTTATCGTTAAATTTCGTAACACCAGCATCAGGATTCCTTGAGTGACTGTATCTCGGTCCTTACCACGGAGTACATATAATCCGGAGATTCAAGAATAAAACATTTGTGGTCATCCGGTTCAACAGGATCACAGCCAATACTGAATTCTTTCTGCTCAATTTGCAAGTCTATATAATATGACTTATGCTTTCCCTGAACATTTATACACTTATAATCATCAAGGAAATCAATATAGCAAGAAAGATTTGAAATACCATATTTGGCAAGCGTGTTGAGGAGCTGGCCGCTCAAATAATGGTCAAGCAAGAATTCAAAGGGAGACCATTGTTCCTTTTCAATCGAATCGAGATAGTTATGTATTCTTTTTTTCTTGGATAGAAACATTAACGATCATCCTTCATCATGAAGATATAAAATAGGATTGCTACTTTTGTTAAAATAGCAATCCTATTTTGGTCGGAGTGGGGGGACTTGAACCCCCGGCCTCTTGGTCCCGAACCAAGCGCGCTACCAGCTGCGCTACACCCCGTCAGCCTTGCTATTATATGCGCTTTCCCGCCCGGTGTCAAGGGTTAATTCTTCCCTTCTGGCGATCCCCTCATCCGCCCCTGCGGGGCACCTTCCCCCCGCAGCGGGGGGAAGGCATTGTAACCCGGTGTTTCAGATCATGCCGGTGACGGTCAGCGTTGCCACGCCGGGGACGACGGTCCAGGTCCCGTCCTCCTCCTGGCGATAGGCGGCGGCGGGCACCGTGATCCGGCCCGCCGTGGTGGCAAAGACGCCGGCTGCCTCGTCGTAGGCGTAGTCGTCGGCGGTGAGGACCTGGCCGTCCAGAGTGGCCGTCAGGCCGGCAAGAGTCGGGGTAAACACGTCGGACACCACGATGGCGGCCTCCTCCCCCGCTGCGCCGCCGGCGTTCTCCAGAGTGAAGGTATAGGTCACCTGACCGCAGCCGGTAATGACGGCGGGCTCCAGGGCCTTGACGATGGACAGGATGGGCGCGTCGTCCATCTCCGCCGTGGCGGCGGCTGTCAGAGGCGCGGCCACGCAGGACCCGGTGAGACTGACGGTGTTGACGATCTGCGCGCCGTCCCCCAGGGGCGCGGCCTCCGTCACGTCCGTCTCATAGACCAGTACCGTGCTGCCCCCGGCGGGCACCTCCACGCCGGTGATGGTCAGCGGCGGCCCCGCTTTCCCCACCGGCAGAGGCGTCACAGCGCCGTCTACCAGGCACAGCAGGCTTCCCTGCCGCCAGGACAGCGGATACAGCGTCTCGGCGCCGTAGGTGACGGCTCCCAGGTCGGCGGTAACGGTCAGATCGGTGATATCCGCGTCGCCGGCGTTGCGGATGCTGACGGCCCAGGCCAGCCGGCCGCCGGGCTCGTAGGTCCCGGAGACACAGGCGTGGGCCAGGGTCAGCACCTCCGTGATCTCTCCGCTGACCCGGTTGGAGCTGACGGCTCCCCCCGCGTAGGTCAGCCGCGCTTGATTGGTAAATGCTGCCAAAGGATCGACCTCCCATGCAGAGCGCAGCACAGGCGCTCCGCGGATTTGGCAGGGCATGGCGGCCCTGCCTCCTATCCTATGCGCGGCCGGAGTAATCGGACACCGGAGGTCAATACTGCAGCGGGTAATATGTATCCAGCATAAGCAGCGGCACATAGGTTTCGTCTGTGGCGACGATTGTTCCGTCATCCAATTTGAGCGCAAAGCTTGTCATATCCCTTGCGATGTACAGTTGTCGGGCAACCCCGCTCTCCCATGTTCCACCATATCCCCAATAAGAAATGCTCTCATACCCGGGCGCAGGATCGTCCCACTTGATCTGGGCGGTTACACCTTCCCGGCAGGACCTCTCAACGCAGCCGATGGCAAACCGGCCGACAAAGCTGTTGGCGGTTATGGTATTCCGCTTTCCGGCGATCGAAACAATATCTTCGCCCACCTTCACACCGTCTTCATATACGCCGACGGCAACTTCCATCGTGACACTTCTCGCAAAAACGCCCATGTAGTCAAGTATGGCAAAGCCCGCCGCAAGAATGATCAGGAGCAGAACCACTCCGGCGATGATCCTACCCGCCCGCTTTCTGGCATTTGTCCGCATGCGATCACAGATCGTCGAAATCGCATCCCGCACAGTCATTTCTGCAGGCGTATCCTGCACATATTCACCCTCCAGCAGGCTGAGCACAGAAATGTCGAGTTCGGACGCCAGAGGCGTCAGCATTGTTATATCGGGATATCCCGCTCCGCGCTCCCACTTACTGATCGTACGGTCGGAAACATGCAGCTTTTCCGCCAGCTGCCTCTGTGTAAGGCCCTGCTTCTTTCTGCTCTCTGCTATAACGGCTCCCGTCTTCTGCAAGTCCATCTTCTATCCCCCTTTTTGCATGAGGTCTTTTCATCTGTATTGTAGCAGATATACAGCCGTTATACAACAAACGGAGCGTAGAGTGGCTGATATTTGTCATTGCCGGGAACTATATAATGGAAAACAGCCGGCGGAGAGCTCCGCCGGCTGTGTCGCTGTTCATTTTCTGTTTCTCAGCTTTCTCGTGAGCCCGTGGACCGCAGCCAGGGCCTTTCGGGCCATGACGATCACATGTGTATAGGAATAATACTTGACACGGTTTGCCACCAGGACGTATTCGCCGATGAATTCCACCCGATCGGCCCCGAAGCTGTGCTTGAAGGCCTCGATGCCCACGAAGTCCGGCTCCGGCACGCAGGGGCCCAGGGTCCCGTCGCTGTCCGGCGGCACGTCCTGCAGGAGGACGTAGCCCAGGTCGTGACAGTGGCAGCCCAGGTCGATGGTGCGGCACAGGCGGCGGAAGTTGAAGAAGTGACTGGCCCGCAGATTGTTGCGCAGCAGGTTCCGGGCGCCGCCGAAGAGGCAGGAGCGGATGCCGCCGTAGTTGGAGGTCACGCCGCCGGCCACCGCTACCCGGTCGCCCATTCCCTCGGTCTCCCGGATGCGCTCGGCAAAGTGCTCGTGCTGCTTGTCGATGGCGTCCATCTCCTCCCGGATGCCCCGCTGCTTCTTCTCCGGGGCCGTGGGCAGAGACGCCTCCAGGGCCGCGCGGCGCTTCTGCCGCTCCTCCTCCAGGGCGCGGTCCGCGTTCTTGTCGTAATAGACCAGCATCAGATCCATGCCCTGGGGCCCGAAGACCTGCATCAGGCTCTTGACGTAGTCGGTGTTGCGGCCGGTGAAGCTGTTGCGGTCGGAGGTGTCGCCCATGATGGCGGCAAAGTCCTCCAGGATCTGCGGGTCCCGCTCCACGTCGTCGATGGTGTAGACCTTTTCGGTCAGGCCGCGGCTCTCCCCCACCCGGACGGAGTAGCGCACGCCCTTTTCAAAGCTCTTCAGCTGGGCCTGGGCGGTAACGGGGTTCCCCGCGCCGTCCCGCAGGGGGATCAGCATCTGCACAGGGGATTTGTAGACGTATTTGGTCACGTTGGGATTCAAGGCAAAGCCGGCGCCCAGCAGATTCTTATGGACGGTCACACCCTCCGCCTGCTTCTCCCCGTTGATCCGCAGGGGGACGCAGGGGTCCAGAAACAGGGCAAAGCCGCCGTGCTTCTTCATCTCGCCGGTCACAAAGGCGGAGAACTGCTCCAGCAGCGCGGCGTTGGCATAATCACACACCGGGCCCGCGGGACAGTACCACAGATTGCCGGCGCCGGGGATGGTCCGGGTCAGCACCAGGGCTGTCAGCACCCGCTCCTCCCCGTCGAAGCCGCTGTAGAACCGGTGGCCCCAGGCCTCCTTGACCTGCGCCCACTTGGACGACTGCAGATACTGGCCGCCGTGGGTCTGCACAAAGGCCTCAAATGCCTGGAGATCGGTCTCTTCCGTAAATCTGTACATGGCGATCACCGCTTTCCGCTGGTCTCATTCCGGCGCGCGGCCAGACGCCGCTGCCGACGCCGCCCGGCTGCCTCCAGCCGCTTCTCCACGGCCATCTCCGCGCAGCGGATGTCACCGGGATAGGGCACGTCCTCACCCCGGATCACGTTGCTCTCCTCGCTGCCCTTGCCCAGGATCAGCACGATATCGCCCTTCCGGGCCATGCGGATGGCCTTCCCGATGGCACGCTGGCGATCTGTCACCGTCTCGTAGTTGTCCAGATCCCGGATGTTCTCGCTCATCATGTCGGCGATGTCCTCCACCCGCTCAAACCGGGGATCCTCCAGGGTCCAGATGCAGTGATAGCTGTTGCGGGCAATGGCCTCTCCCACGAATTTGCGCTTGTCCTTGTCGCGGCCGCCGGCCTGGCCGGAGACGGTGATGATCCGCCGTCCGCCCAGCTCCTTCACGAAGTCCATCAGCTTCTGGACGCCGTTGGGGGTATGGGCATAGTCCACGATCACGCCAAAGTTCTGGCCCAGGCGGATGGACTCCATGCGCCCCTCCACGTGGAGCAGCGGCAGCCGCGCGATCAGTTCCTCCATGGTCTTGCCCAGGCGCAGGCATACCAGCAGAGCCTCCGCCAGGTTTTCCACGTTGAAAGCGCCCACCAGCGGCGAGGTGAAGACGTAGGTCCTGCCCTCATACACCACGGTCATCTCCGTGCTGTCGCTGCCCAGGCAGTAGTCCCGGATCCACAGGTCGTTCTCCTCCCCGCGGCCGTAGGTGCTGACGTTCCGGGCCACGGTGCGGAACTCCTCGAAGTGGGCGTCGTCCCGGTTCAGCACGGAGGGGCCTTCGTTCTGGCGGAAGAGCTGCTGCTTGCAGGCGATGTAGTTTGCCAACGTCTTGTGGGTGTTCAAATGCTCGCTGGTCACGTTGGAGATGGCGGCGGCGTGGAACGTCAATCCCTTCAAGCGACCGTAGAAGAAGGCCTCCGAGCTGGCCTCCATGGCCACGTAGCGGCAGCCGTGGTCCAGAAAGGCCCGGAAGAAAGCCATCCAGTGGCCCTTGTCCGGGGTGGTATTGGGGCTGTCCGCCTCGTAGCCGCGGCAGGAAACGCCGTTGGTGCCGATGTAGCCGCAGTTCTCATCCCCCAGCAGGCGCTGGATGATGGTGGCGGTGCTGGTCTTGCCGTCGGTGCCGGTGACGCCGATGACGCACAGCTCGTCCTGGGGGCGTCGGTAGAACCGGTCGTAGATCCCGTCCAGAGCGGCGTCCACGTCCTCCAGGCGCACGCAGGGGATGGAGCACTCCACCTCCCGGGAGACCACGGCAGCCGCCGCGCCCCGGGCAGCAGCGTCCTCAATATAATCGTGGCGGTCCACATTCACGCCCTTGATGCACAAAAACAGATCTCCCGGCTCCACCTCCCGGGAATTGGTTCTCAACCCGCGGATCTCCACGTCAGCCGTGACGTTGCGATCCGGAAACAGTTCCTTCAGTTTCATAGTCCCTCCGTATCTCGCCGCCGGGACGGCGCTCTTCCCATCTGACTCCAGGTAAAATTTTATAATGTATTATTATATCCGACTTTCGGCAGTTAAGCAAGTTTTATCGACGGCAGGACAAAAAAAGATCCACCCGCCTGAGCGGGTGGATCTTTTTTCAGAAGTGGAAGTGCCCGATCACGTAAATGAAAATGGCAAACACGATGGCAAACGGTGCTCCGATCAACAGCCCGGCGCTGATGGTGCCCAGGATAAAGCTGCGACGCTCCTCCCGGGAGAGTTGGCCGGAGGTATCCCAGGGACGGTCCGACGGCGATTCCGTTTCCGGTGCTTTTACGGCGGCGGATTCCGGCAGCCGGATACCCAGCAGATTGCGGCGCGTGACACCGCTCATGTCGGCAATGGTGCGCCCGTCGTCATCGTCGTAGGTTTTCTTCTCCCGTGCCATTTTACTCATCGAACAGGTGGCAGACCACGTAGTGGCCCGGCTCGATCTCACGCTGCTGGGGAGTCTCCACCTTGCAGATATCCATGCAGTTGGCGCAGCGAGTGTGGAACTTGCAGCCCTTGGGCGGATTGGCCGGGGACGGGATGGAGCCCTCCAGCACGATACGCTTCATCTTGAAGTCGGGATCGGGCACGGGGATGGCGGAGAACAGGGCCTTGGTGTAGGGGTGCAGCGGGTTGCGGAAGATGTCCTCCGTCTCGCCGTACTCCACCAGGGAGCCCAGGTACATGACGCCCACCGTATCGGAGATGTGCTCCACCACGGACAGGTCGTGGGAGATGAACAGATAGGTCAGGTTGTGCTTCTGCTGCAGTTCCTCCAGCAGGTTGATGATCTGCGCCTGAATGGACACGTCCAGGGCGGAAACGGGCTCGTCGCAGACCACGAACTCCGGGTTCAGGGCCAGGGCGCGGGCGATGCAGATACGCTGGCGCTGGCCGCCGGAGAACTCGTGGGGATAGCGGTCCTTGTGGAAGGACTGCAGGCCGCAGTCGTCCATGATCTGGTCGATATAGTCGTCAAACTCCGCCTTGGGCACCAGATTGTGCTCGCGGACGGCCTCGCCGATGATCTCACCGACGGGCAGACGCGGAGACAGGCTGGAGAACGGGTCCTGGAAGATGATCTGCATCTTGGGGCGCATGGCGCGCATCTCCTTGGGGGACAGATCATAGACCTCCTGGCCGTTGAAGAGCACCTGGCCGCCGGTCTTCTCGCCGGACAGACGCAGGATGGTGCGGCCGGCGGTGGTCTTGCCGCAGCCGGACTCGCCCACCAGGCCCATGGTGGTACCGCGCTTGAGGTTGAAGGTGACGCCGTCCACAGCCTTGACATAGCCAATGGTGTGGGGAATCAGACCGCCCTTGATGGGGAAGTACTTCTTCAGGTTGTTGACCATCAGAATGTACTGAGGATCGTAGGTGACCGGCTCAAAGGTGTTATCGATCACAAGATGGGAATTATTCTCGCTCATGGTCAACCCTCCTTCCTCGTGGAATTGGCAATAGCAGCGGCATCATAGTAACGATAGCAGCTGACAAAGTGCGTATCGCTGATTTTGACTTCGCAGGGATACTCGCCGCTGCACGGCGCGACGCACATCTCACAGCGATCTTTGAAGTAGCAGTAGTTGGGCATGTTGATGGGGTTGGGCACCTTGCCGGGGATGGAATACAGCTTGTCGACCTTTTTGCCGACCACGGGCTTGGAGTTCATCAGGCCGATGGTGTAGGGGTGGGCGGGATGATGGAAGATGTCGTCCGCGGTGCCCTTCTCCACGATGCGGCCGGCGTACATGACCACCACGTAGTCCGCCATCTCGGCGATGACGCCCAGGTCGTGGGTGATGAACATGATGGAGGAGTTGATCTTATCCTTCAGGTTCCTCAGCAGGTCCAGGATCTGGGCCTGGATGGTCACGTCCAGAGCGGTGGTGGGCTCGTCGGCGATGATGACGCGGGGGTTGCAGGCCAGGGCCATGGCGATGACCACACGCTGGCGCATACCGCCGGACAGCTCGTGGGGGAACATCTTGTAGACGCCCTCGCTGTTGGCGATACCCACCATCTCCAGCAGCTCGATGGTACGGGCCTTCATCTGGTGCTCGTTCATGCCGCTGCCGTCGTGGAGGGCGATGACCTCCTCGATCTGGGCGCCGATACGGAACACCGGGTTCAGAGCCGTCATGGGCTCCTGGAAGATCATGGACACCACGTTGCCGCGGATCTTCTGCAGGACCTCGTCCGGGGTCTTGGTGACCTCGTAGGCCTTGTCGCCCAGGTTCAGGCGGATCTCGCCGGAAGTGACCTGGCCCTGGGGACGCTGCAGCAGCTGCATCAGGGACAGGCTGGTGACGGACTTGCCGCAGCCGGACTCGCCCACGACGCCCACGGTCTTGCCGATGGGGACCTCGAAGGTCACGCCGTCCACGGCCTTGACGGTGCCGGCGTCGGTGTAGAAATAGGTGTGGAGGTTGTCGAACTCCACGGAGTTCTTGGGATCGTGCATTTGGGTCAGATACTCGGACTCAGGCACGTTCTTGCGCTTACGCTTCTTTTCAAAGGCCTTGGTGATCTTGCGGTTTTCCCGGGAGATCCGTCTGGATTCCTTCGCGGAAAGATATCCTTCAGCTTTTTTCTTTGCCATGACTTCTCCCTCCTTATCGCTTCATCTTCGGATCGAACGCGTCGCGCAGGCCGTCGCCCACCAGGTTGAAGGCCAACACGGTGAGCAGCAGCAGCGTACCGGCGGGGATCCAAATAAACCAGTAGCTGGTGAGGACGTTGAAGTTGTTGACGTCGTTGATGATGTTGCCCCAGGAAGCGAAGGGGTACTTGACGCCAAGACCCAGGAAGGACAGGGACGCCTCGGTGATGATGGTGCCGCCGACGCCCATGGTGACGGAAACGATGATCTGGGGGATCACGTTGGGCACCAGGTGCTTGAAGATGCGGCGGGAAACCGAGATGCCTCCGGCCTCGGTGGCGGTCATAAACTCCTGCTCACGCAGGGACAGGATCTGACCGCGGATCAGGCGGGCCATGCCGGGCCAGCCCAGGAAGCCCAGGATCAGCATCAGGTAGACCATTCGGATCTTGGGTGCCACCTGCATGGCATCCATCGCGGCGCCCAGGATGATGATGATGGGCATGGACGGGATGCAGTAGAAGATATCCACGATACGCATGATGAGCATGTCGACCCACTTGCCGAAGTAGCCGGACAGACCACCCATGATGATGCCCAGGAAGGTAGCGATCGCCTCCACGATAAAGCCGATGATCAGAGACACGCGGCCGCCGTACATCAGGCGGGTCAGCATATCCATGCCGTTTCGGTCGGTGCCCAGCCAGTGGTCCTTGCTGGGGAACGCATAGGTGTCGTATACGCGGGACTCCGTGCCCTGGCGGATGCTCCACTGCTTGACCGAGGGCTTGTACTCGATGATGTACTCGTGCTCCACGCCGTCCTCGTCGGTAAACAGGAATTTCTCGGCGCCCTTCTCCAGTTCCTCCACCAGTTCCTCCTGGAATGCGCGGGACAGGAAGATGTCGGGCGAAATGGCGTTGATGATGTAGCGGTTGATGAAGGCGTAATCCTCGCCGCCCTTGAGCACGCTGCCGTCCTGGTCGATGGTATAGGCGACGCCGCCGACCCGGAAGCTGGACTCCCCGTTGGTGTAGGCCTTCAGGGCGTTGTAGACGAATTCGTAACTCAGGTTCTCACCCTTGCGGCTGGAAGAGGCGATATCCTTGTAGGCGATACCGATATCCGTTCCGTCCTCCAGGGTGACCCTGTAGAAATCCGTACCCTCGTTGTAGACGTTGTAATTGACGCCGGAGTAGGTGAAGTGGGCCACGCCGTCAGTGAAGTTCTCCGCCTTCTTGGCGACCAGCACCAGCTGCGCCTGCAGGATGGAGCTGAACTTCTGTCCGTCGGCAGACATGTAGCGGAACTCCTCGTTCTTGGCGGCGCCGGCGAATTCCTTGTTCAGAATGTCGGTGCGGTAGAACTGCTCCGACTCTCTGTAGGGGCTGACGATGCCGCCGATGAAGGAGAAGATGAACATGAAGGCCAGGATGCACAGGCCCACCACGGCGATGCGATTGCGGAAGAAACGCTTGGCGACCATGGCGCCCGGGGACAGGACCTTGACGCGGCGGTCGTCGTTCAGGGAGTACTGCTGCTCCTCGCCGGAGGCGGCGGTGTTGGTTTTCTTGTCGAGATTGTCACTCATTTCCGTCACCCTCCCTTCTTAAGCGATACGTACCCGCGGGTCGACCACGGCGTACAGAATATCGGCGATCAGGTTGCCCAGCAGCGTCAGGATCGCCATGAAAGCCAGGTAGAACATGGAGAACGGGATGTCTCCGGCGATCATGCACTGGTAGGACGTGTAGCCGATACCGTTGATCTTGAACATGGTCTCCGTGAACAGGGCGCCGGAGAACAGGCTGGGAAGAGAGCCGCCCACGATGGTGACCAGGGGGATCAGGGTGTTGCGGAAGGCGTGATAGTAAATGACCTTGTGCTCGCTGACGCCCTTGGCACGCGCGGTGCGGATATAGTCTGCGTTCAGAACCTCCAGCATGTTGGTACGGGTGTAACGCATCAGACCGCCGATGCTGATGATGACCAGCGTGACGATGGGCAGCACCAGGTGGTGGCAGATGTCCAGGAACTGATGGAAGGAATCCAACTGCAGATGGTTGCGGCCGATGAGGCCAAAGGGATCGAACCAGCCCAGCTTGACGGAGAACACCAGCTGCAGCAGGGCGATGAAGAAGAAGGTCGGCAGCGAGATAAAGGCCAACGCCAGTATGGATATGGTGTAGTCTGTTTTGGAATACTGCTTGGTAGCGGCGATGATGCCCAGAGGAATGGCGATGATCAGCTCGAAGAACATGGTGATCAGACCCATCCAGAAGCTGATCCAGATGACCTCGTTGAACTTGTCGATGACAGGCACGGCATAGTTCCAGCTCTCGCCGAACTGGCCGGTAAAGAACTGGCCAAGCCAGGAAATGTAGCCGGCGAAGATGCCCTTGTCCAGGCCGTACATGGCGTTGAGCTGATCCAGCCACTCCTGATAGCTCTTGGAGCCGGGCAGCTGCGATTTTGCTCGCGCAATGTTCTCAACGTAGGAGCTGGGGAGACAGCGCAGCAATGCGTAGACGATGAGCATCACGAAGAAGAAGATGACCACCGCCAGCAGCAGACGCTTGATGATGTATTTACCCACAGAAGAACCCTCCGTTCTCTATGTTTTCAACGTACTGAAATGCGTACGGCGCGTGATCGACATGAAGTCAATCCCACTGCCGCAGGATGAAAACGCGTTAACACGATAATGCAGTGATTTCTCCCTACTGCCGCATATCGAGAGACAGCCCTACACGCTGTCCCTCGATATGCGGCGGTTGGAGTGCCCTGCGGCCCGAAGGCCGCAGGGCATTCAATTGCTTTAAGCTAATCTGCTTGATTCAGATGCTTACTTCATCTCCAGGTTCTGGATCTCGGCCATCCAACCATAGAAGGTGGTGATGTCGGGAGTCACAGTGTCGAGGTTGACACGCTCGGTGGAGAAGATGATAGCGTTCTGACGCTGATAGGTGGGAACCTCGCAGCCCCAGTCGATAACGATGTCGAGGCAGGCCTTGTAGATAGCCTTACGATAAGCCTGGTCAGTGGAGGCCTTGGCAGCCTTGATCTGGTTATCGAGCTCGGCATCGGCGATGCAGTACATGTAGTTGGAGTTGCCCTGGTTGGGACCGCCCATGGGATCCTTCTTGTCGACGTTGCCAGTGGGGCCGTTGGCGACATCGGAGAAGTAGATCTGGGTCATGTCGGGATCGACGGTGGCGCCCCAAGCGGCGGCCCACATCTCAACCTGTCTGGTGTCCAGATTGTTCCACAGATCGGAGCTGTTGGTCAGGTCCTTGATGTTCAGCTTCATGCCGATGGTCTCAAGGGCATTGGCGGACTCGGTCAGGATGGCGAAAGCGGGGTGATCGCCGGTACCGTCAGCGGGGATCCAGAAGGTGTACTCCAGCTTGGCGCCCTCGGGAGCAGCCGTCAGCTTGCCGTTCTCGACGGTGTAGCCGGCCTTCTCGAAGAAGCCCAGAGCGCCCTTCAGAGCGGCCTCGTACTTGGCGTTGGCGTCCATATCGGAGGTGTACAGAGGATTGCCGTCAACGTCGACGGAGAAGGCAACCTCGTAGCCATCGTCAGCGGGACGAGGAGCAGCCCAGGAGGTGTTGGAAATCGGGTAGTTGATGACGCTGGCGCGATCGCCGTAGTAGGAGTCGATAGCGGTGTCACGATACACGGAGAAGATGGTGGCGAAGGCGTGACGCAGAGCCTTGGAGGCGTCGGAGCCGGGCTCGCCGCCCACGCTGACGTTGATGGCGTTCTGGCCGATGTAGCCGTAACCCAGGTTATCAACGGTGTTGGTGGTGATCTTGTCGCCGGTGACCTCGCCGTTGCTGTTGTTCTTCTTGATGGAGTCAACAGTGTCGGTGGAGAAGGAAGGATCGGTGATATCGATGGTGCCGGTGACAACGCCGTTCAGCTTCTGGTCATCGGAGTTGGTCTCCACGAAGTTCACGTACTTGGTCTTGGGGCAGCCCAGGAAGTAGTTCTCGTTGGCCTCGTAGTTGATAACGCCCTTATCGAACTTGATGAACTTGTAGGGGCCGGCGCCCATGGGGGTAGCGGTCTTGTCGCGGACGCTGGTCAGATCGCCCTTGGGGAAGCCGAACTTATTGTTGTCATAGTCGTACAGGGACTTGTCGCCATAGTAGTGCATGGGGGTGATGGTCACGCCCAGCTGATAGATAGCGGTGGCGTCGACCTCGGTCAGAACGACGCGCAGATTATAGTCGTCGATCTTCTGGATGCCCTCGATGTTGGGAGCGGAGTCGCCGGTCTGGATACCCTTGCCGGTGTAGTCGCCCAGGGTCGGGAAGTAATCGGAGGGGGTCATGCTGGCCTTCTCGGTGTCCATAGCGGTCAGAGGATCGTCGTCGTAAGCTTCCTTGATGGCGGCGGCAAAGTCCTCAACCGTGGCGCCCTCAGCCAGCTCGAAGCCCCACAGGCCGGCGGAGGAAGCGACGTCAACGGCGCCGTAGTCGGCGTAGTTGGCCATGCAGTAGTCAGTGATGTCCTGAGCCAGAGCCACATAGGCCTCATCGGCGGCAGCCCAGAAGGCATTCTGCTCTTCCTCGGTGAAGTAGGTGAAGTCGGCGTTGTCGCGGCCGGCCTTGACGATCAGGTTGTACAGAGTGTCAACGCCGCTGCGGTACTCCTGCATGCCCAGGATGGGCTGGTTGAAGAACACGCTGGAGCCATCGTAGGTGGGGTCGGACAGGACGTACATGGAGAAGATGACGTCGTCGATGGTAACGGGCTCGCCATCGGAGAACTTGATGTCATCGCGCAGCTTGAAATCATAGAACACGGTGCCATCTTCATTCTCGTTGATGGTCAGGTCGGCCGGGCCATAATAGGTATAGTCCGTGCCATTGTAGTTGACGGTCTCGCCCTCGATGCCCTTCAGGATGATGGCGCCGGTACGGTCGCTGGTCAGCAGGCCGATCTGGGTCATGGACATAGCATCCTGGTCATAGGCAGTCTCGGAGAAGAAGGGGGAGAACTTGCTGTTGAAGGGGCTGTAGCCCACCTGCAGCGTCTTGTCCTCCTTAACGGGCTCGGTGTTCTCGTTATTGTCCTGGTTCTCGGTGTTGGTGTTGGCCGGCGGAGTGGTGTTGTTATTGCTGTTACCACCGCAGGCAACCAGAGCCAGAGCCATGACGAGAGCAAGGATCAGTGCAAGGATCTTTTTCATCATAGTTCCTCCTTATAGATTTTTTGGGATGAAATATTGAATAACGGACCTTGCTATCCGTAATTCACGGTGAGATCGGGGACGTTACGCCTTCCCCGCAGGCGGAAGCTCCTCTCCCCCGCTCCACTTCACGGTGCGGAGAAAGCGGATCTCGAACAGGGCCGCCGCAATGGTCAGCAGATGCAGGACGATCACCAGCAGCGACAGGAAGACCTTGCCGCCGAAGCCCTTGACAGCCAGATAGATCACGTTGCCCACTACGCCGACGGCGGCGAACACGGCGGTCATCTCAAGCCACCAGGGGAGCTTTTTGGCGGAGGCCTCCCACACGTAGGAGCGCAGATCCGGCCCGTTGCAGAGGAGCCGGACGGCGGCCCAGACGGTGAGCAGCACGCCCACAGCCTCCAGGATCAGCGGAAGCACCACGTAGGACTTGTTCATGCCCGTCATGGACGGAGCCGGCAGGCAGAACACAATAAGGGCACAGGCTGTGACGGCGCCGGTCAGGACGCCCGTGCGCCTTGCGGCGCCGCGCCACGGCATCTCCCCGGCGTACCGGATCATCTGCCCGGTATAGACGGTGTTGCCCGTAACGTCCGTGTAAAAATCATTCAGATAGGCCCGGCGGCCCTTGCGCTTTTTCTTCTCGGCCACGGCGTTATTCGATGCCGGTCAGGTCGAAGTCGGCCAGCCATTTGCGGGCCGCGGCGCAGACGCCCCGCAGGCAGTTCTCGTCGAAGGGCGTCTCCAGATCGGCGTTCTTCAGCAGATCGGTGAAGGTGCGGCTGCCGCCCTGGCGGGTATAGGCCATGTAGTGCTTCCAGGCGTCGTCCCTGTCCCTCTGGATCATGGCCCAGAACTCCAGGGCCACGGTCTGAGCCAGGCAGTAGTCGATATAGTAGAAGGGGCTGGAATAGATGTGGTGCTGACGCTGCCAGCCCTCGCCCTCGCTGTAGAAGGGGATGTCGCCGTCCAGCTTCATCCAGGGCATGTAGATCCCCAGCAGGCGCTTCCACTCGGCGTGGCGCTGGGCGGGGGTCAGCTCGGGGTGCTCGTAAACGATGTGCTGGAAGTGGTCCACCATGGTGCCGTAGGGGATGAAGGTAACGCTGCCGGCCAGGTGGCTGTAGAGGAACTTGCGCTCGTCCGGGCCGAAGAAGCCGGCGGCGTTCATCCAACCGAAGAACTCCATGCTCATGGAGTGGACCTCACAGGCCTCCATGCTGGGCCAGGCATAGTCCAGCGGGATGCGCTTGCGGTTCATCCAGTAGGCAAAGGCGTGGCCGGCCTCGTGGGTCACCACCTCCACGTCGCCCTGGGTGCCGTTGAAGTTGGCAAAGATGAAAGGCACCTCATAGGTGGGCAGACCGGTGCAGTAACCGCCGGACTGCTTGCCCTCTGTGGACAGGACGTCCAGCAGATTGCCCTCCAGCATGGTGCGGAAGAACTCGCTGGTCTCGGGAGAAAGGGCGTCATAGAACTTCTTGCCCTGGGCCAGGATGTCGTCCGGTGTTCCCACCGGGCGGGGATTGCCGCTGCGGAAGCTCAGCGCCGCGTCGGCAAAGCTCAGGGGATATTCCTTGCCCAGGCGCCTGGCCTGCTCCCTGTAGACGTCCTCTGCCACGGGCACCAGATACTTCTGCACGGCGGCGCGGAATTTCTCCACGTCCTCCTTGGTGTAGCAGTTGCGGCCCATGCGGTAATAGCCCAGCGTGGTGTAGCCCTCATAACCCAGCTTTCTGCCCATCTGATCGCGCAGATGGACCAGCTCATCGTAGATGGCGTCCAGCCGGGTCTGGTTGTCCTTGTACCACTGACCCTCGGCCTTCCAGGCCGCCAGACGGCGTCCGTCGTCGCTGTCGGTCTTGTGAGGGGTCAGCTGGGACAGGGTATAGATCTGTCCCTCGAAGGGGATCTGTGCGGAGGCCAGCAGCTTCTCGTACTCCTGGGTCAGCTCGTTCTCCTTCTGCAGCTCCGGGATGATCTCCGGGGAGAAGGCCTTGAGCTCGATCTCCGCATTGACGAACATCAGATCGCCGAACTCAGCGGCAAAATCGGCGCGGAAGGGGCTCTCCAGCAGGGCCATGGTCCAGGCCTGGGCGTACTCCTGCAGCTCGGGGCCAAAGGTGTTCCAGAACTTCTCCTCTCCGTCATAGAACTCGTCTCGCGTATCGATGGAGTGGCGGATGCTGGCCAGGGTCATCATGGTCATGACGGCCTTCTGGGCCTCTTCCTTCTCCATAAACACGGCGCGGGCCTCGGCATAGCTGCCGGCAGCGCGCAGACGCTCCGTCAATCCCGCCAGCTGCGCCTTGACGGCGTCGGCGTCGGGACGGGTATAGGTCATCTCTGAAAACTTCATACGGCTCTCCTTCTGGGCAAAAAGCAGGATGTCTTTGTCATAAGCACAATACACCCGCTATCTGTCTTTATAGCGTGGACGTTATGCATATCTTCCAAATTCGACTCTCTCTAATTAGCAAATATATCACACAATTACCATTTCCGCAATGGGTTTGTAAAATTTTATGGATTATCCTAAATTTCTTTGTGGTGCTCCGGTATTCGTACAGCGTTCCCACAAGGGACAAACGAAAAAGCGATACAAGCACTGTGCTTTCGTCAACTAAAGCAGCAGGCGCCTATCCCACGATCCGGCGGATCTGACCGGGCGCGGCCGTCGGCCAAAGCCGGGCCAGATGGGCGGCGATGCGGCGGCGGGAATCCTCAGGAGCTTCGCCGTAGGCGGCGGTCACAGCCTCCCCCCAGCGGGCCTCGGGCGTGGTATAGACCGCCACGGGCCAGCCGTAAGGCAGGCCCTGCCGGTTCACACGGCAGCGAAAGTCCCGGATCACCAGATAGGTCTGCATCTGCAGCGCGGTGACGGCTCCCTCGAAGTTCTTCTCCCCGCCGGGACCGAAGCCCGCCATCTGACGGACCTGCCAGGAAAACAGCTCCTCCCCTCCCCGGAACAGCTCCATGATCTTCCCGGCCCGGAAGGACGCCTTGCCGTCGTCCCACAGGGCGTCGAAGTCGTAGCCGTCCCGGCGGACGTTGGCCAGATACGGCAGCCAGGACAGGGACACAAAGCCTGCCTTCCCGCCGAAGAACTTGCCGTAGGCCACGGCGCCGCTGTCGGCCAGGATCTGCCGCCACTGCCACGGATCCACTGCCGGATCGTCGGACCACCAGTGGCGCGCCGCCGTGTGCTCCTCCACCGAGAATCCAGGCACCTCCCCGGCAAACAGGGGCAGGAAACCCACCTGCTCCACGTAATCCGCCAGCTCCTGCGCCGTCCGCAGTCGCCCGGAGTCGTTCTCCGCCAGGCCGCGCATGACCCACTCCCCGTGCTCGTTGCCCATTACTCCTGCTCCTCCAGATGCATGAGGCGCGGCGGGATATGGCAGTAGCCGCCGGGGTTCTTCCCCAGATAATCCTGGTGATACTCCTCGGCCCGGAAGAACTGACGCAGCGGCAGCACCTCCACCGCCAGCGTCTCCCCCGCCTTGGCCTCCTCCTCCGCCATCACGGTGCGGATGGCAGGCAGAAGGGTCTCATCCTCGTAGTAGATACCGGTGCGGTACTGGCTCCCCACGTCGCCGCCCTGGCGGTTCAGGGACAGGGGATCGATGGTCATGAAGTAGTAGCGCAGCAGCTGCTCGGTGCTCATGCGCGTCTCGTCGTAGCAGATCTTCACCGTCTCGGCGTGGCCCGTGTTCCGGTAGCGCACGTCCTCGTAGGAGGGCGCGTCGGTGCGGCCGTTGGCGTAGCCCGTTTCCGTATGGAGCACGCCGGAGAACTGATCGAAAAAGTGCTGGGTGCCCCAGAAGCAGCCCCCTGCCAGATAGATGGTCTTCACGGGCGGATCCTCCCCCTTATATAAATAGGTGTCATCGGGGTATATTATAACGGTTTTTTCTCCGCTTGGCAAGCTAAAAAACACGGCAGGCAGAAAACGCACGTCAGGATAGCGGGGCACAGACGAAAAGCAGAGGCCTCCCGCACGGGAGACCTCTGCTGCGCTCGTCATCGCATTATTCGTCCTCTTCCTGCCTGGCCTTGCGGAAGTTGATAAAGGCCATGACCAGGCAGTACACCGCTGCGGCGACCAGGGCTGCCAGCCGGACCGTGGAGTCGCCGATAATGGGGATCAGGATAAGGGCCACCGCCGCCAGGATCACGTAGAACACGGCGCGGGTGGTGCGGATCTTTTTCTCACTCATGGCGTGCACCTCATTTCATGCGGCGCAGGACTTCCACCACCATAGCCCACAGGCGGGCGGTGGAGGCGATATGCAGCCGCTCGCGGAAGGTGTGGATCTCGTCCAGATCCGGGCCCACAGACACGCAGTCCAGCCCCGGCAGCTTGCCGCTGAAGAGGCCGCACTCCAGCCCGGCGTGGATGGCCTCCACCCGGGGCGGATGGCCGTACTGCTCGGTAAACACCTCCGTCAACAGGTCCCGCAGGGGCGAGTCGTGGCGGTACTGCCAGCCGGGATAGTCGCCGCTGACGGACAGCGTGGCCCGCCGCATGTTGGTCAGCAGGCACCGCAGCTTGTCCACCAGCATCTCCTTCTGGCTCTCGATGCTGCTGCGGACGCAGAAGGTGGCCTTTACCTCGGTTTCCCCGGTGGTCAGAACGCCCAGGTTCAAAGAGGTCTGCACCAGGCCCTCGATGTCGGCGCTCATGGCCTGGACGCCGTTGGGGCAGCAAGCCAGCAGCGTGATAACGCTGTGGGTGGAGGGCCAGTCCATGGGCAGCCCCTCCCCGCCCTCCGTCACGGTCAGACGGACGCCGGGATCGGTGACGGCATACTCGTTGCGGAAGGCCTCGTCCATCTCCCTGCAGGCAGCCAACGCGCCCGCCAGCTCCCGGTTTTTCACGGCAACCACGGCGGCGGCGCTGACGGGGATGGCGTTGTCCTTCAGGCCGCCGTCCACGGAGACGATCCGCAGGCTGGGCAGGATGGCGTACAGGGCGCGGCCCAGCAGCACGTTGGCATTGGCCCGGCCCTTGTGGATCTCGGCGCCGGAGTGGCCGCCAAGCAGGCCGTCCACCCGGAGCGTCAGATACGTGCCCGCAAAGGGATAGGGCTCGCGCTTGACGGGGACGGTGCAGGTGCTCATGCAGCCGCCGGCGCAGCTGACGGTGAAGACGCCCTCGTCCTCGGAGTCCAGATTCAGCAGGCGGCGGCCCCGGAGCATGGACACGTCCAAGTACATGGCGCCCTCCATGCCCACCTCCTCGTCCACGGTGAACACACACTCCAGCCGGGGATGGGCAATGGCGGGATCGTCCAGGATGGCCAGCATCATGGCCACGGCGATGCTGTCGTCGCCGCCCAGGGTGGTGCCCTTTGCCAGCACCGTATCCCCCTCCACCGCCAGATCCAGGCCCTCCTTGGCCATATCCTTGGCGCAGTCGGGGGCCTTCTCGCAGACCATGTCCATGTGGCCCTGGAGGATCAGCGGCTCGGCGTTCTCATAGCCGGGCGTGGCCTCCTGGATGATGATAACGTTGTTCCAGTCGTCCTGATAGTACTCCAGGCCCCGCTCCTTTGCGAAGGACGCCAGCCAGTCGCTGACCTGCTTGGTGTTGCCGGAGCCGTGGGGCATGGAGCACAGCTCCTCGAAGAAGTGAAAGACCCCCCTGGGCTCCAGATGATCCAATACTGCCATATTCCTTACTCCTTTCGGTTTGTTGATCAGATCTCCAGTCGGGGACCGGGCCGGAAGCTCCGGCTCAGCTCCGCCAGCGTGACGCCGCCGGCGGACAGCTCCGTCAGTCGCTTCTGCAGATTGCCGGTGTTCTCTGCCGGAACGGAGGCCGTCAGGGTGACGGCGGCGCCGTAATCGGCGGCGTCCACCGTACCGCCCGCGGCGGCGATCTCCAGCTTCACCTGCTCCAGCAGGCCGTAGGCGCAGGGGATCTCCACCGCGGCCCACTCCCCCAGCTCCGCCGCGCCGGCGGCCGCCAGGGCGTCCCTGGCTCCCCGGCTGTAGGCCCGGGTGAGACCGCCGGCCCCCAGCAGGATCCCGCCGAAATACCGGGTCACCACACAGCAGACGTTGGTGACGTTCTCCCGCTGGAACACCTTCAGCATGGGCTGTCCTGCCGTGCCCTGGGGTTCGCCGTCGTCGCTGTAACGGACGACGCTGCGGCCGATGATATAGCACCAGCAGTTGTGGCGGGCATCGTAATACCTGCTCTTCACGGCCTTGATATGGGCCAGGGCCTCCTCCTCGCTCTCCACCTTCCAGATGTGGCTGATGAAGCGGGAGCGCTTCTCAGTGAACTCGCTCTCCGCCGCCTGGAAGGGGACGCGGATCGCCTCGCTCATTCCCAGTCCTCCTTCGGCGCGTGCCAGTTCTCGATATACTCCTGCAGCCGTCCCAGCAGCCGGGGCGGGCAGACGGCGATCACGTCCACCGTGGCGTTATAAGCCACGCTCTCCACCTTGCCCTCCCGGTACAGCTCGTCCAGCAGCCCCGTCTTGTCATAGGGCAGATGGATGGTCACCCGCCGGGTGCCCTTGTCCAGCTTCCTGTCGATCAGGGACAGCAGATCGTCCATGCCCTCGCCGGTTTTGGCGGAAATGGACACCGCATCCTCTCCCCTCTTGCCCTCCGGGGTAAAGGCCAGGTCGCATTTGTTGTAGACCCGGATGCAGGGGATCTGCTGGGCTCCCAGGTCCCGGATCAGGTCCTCCACGATCCGCTGCTGGGTCTGCCACTGGGGATGGGAGGCGTCGATGACGTGGAGCAGCAGATCCGCGTACTCCAGCTCCTCCAGAGTGGCCTTGAAGGCCTCCACCAGCTGGTGGGGCAGCTTGCGGATGAAGCCCACCGTATCGGAGATCACCACATCCAGGGTGTCGGACACGGTGAGCATTCTGGTGGTGGTATCCAGGGTGTCGAAAAGCCGGTCATTGGCGGGGATGGCGGCCCCGGTCAGGGCGTTGAGCAGGGTGGATTTGCCTGCGTTGGTATAGCCCACGATGGCCACCACGGGGATCTCGTTTTTCATGCGGCGCTGGCGCTGGGTGCTCCGGACCCGCCGCACCTCCTCCAGCTCCGCCTTCAGCTTGTCGATCTTCCGGCGGATGTGGCGGCGGTCCGTCTCCAGCTGGGTCTCGCCGGGTCCCTTGGAGCCGATGGGGCCCTTGCCGCTGGTGCCCGCCTGGCGCTCCAGGTGGGTCCACATGCCGATCAGCCGGGGCAGCAGGTACTGGTACTGGGCCAGCTCCACCTGGAGGCAGCCCTCCTTGGTCCGGGCCCGCTGGGCGAAGATATCCAGGATCAGGCCGCTGCGGTCAATGACCTGGACGCCGGTGAGCTCGGTGAGCACCCGGATCTGGGAGGGCGAGAGCTCGTTGTCGAAAATCACCATGGTGGCCTCGTTGTCCTCCACCAGGCGCTTGACCTCCTCCACCTTGCCCTCGCCGATAAAGCTGTGGGGATCCGGCTTGTCCCGGCCCTGCAGCAGCACGGCTACCGCCTCTCCCCCGGCGGTATCCACCAGAGCGGCAAGCTCGGCCAGGCTTTCCTCGTCGGCGCTGTCCTCGTGCAGCACCGGTGAGCGCAGGCCCACCAGCACCGCGTAATCTCTCTTCTTCTCCGTGATCTGTTCCATAGAAACCTCGCATCACATCAGTTGTGACCATTATAGTATAATCCGGCGAAAAAGTAAACAGGAGATGCAGCGGCGCCACAGCGCGGAAAAACCCCGGCGGGCCGAAGCCCGCCGGGGCTGCAGTGTTCTGCGGAGATGCCGTTTCAGGCCTGCCCGCCGCTCTCGTCCCCGGTCGGCTCAGGGGGACGACCGCCGGGGTGCGGCGGACGGAAGCCCTCCGGCGGAGCAATGGGATTGCCGTTTTCATCCTTGGGCGGCTCGGGAGGGCGGCCGCCGGGGAACGGCGGACGGAAGCCCTCCGGCGGCGCGATGGGATTGCCATTTTCGTCCTTCGGGGGCTCGGGGGGACGGCCGCCGGGGAACGGCGGACGGAAGCCCTCCGGCGGAGCGATGGGGTTGCCGTTTTCGTCCTCCGGGGGCTCGGGGATCGCGTTGGTCTCATTCTGGAGCGCGTTGATGGCTTCTTCGGTGGGCTTGGGCATGGGATCGTCTCCTTTCTTTTTCCTTGACGGATCATCTTGCCGGATCTTACGGGATGCATCGTACGGGAAAAAGCTTAATCCTTCCTTAAAAAGAAACAAAAATTCTCCGTCCTGAGCCGAGGCATTTCCTATATATACGAAAAGATCCGCATCCAGAGGATGCGGATCTTTTTCAGATGGTTCAGTTGCCCAGGCCGAAGCGCTTGTTGAACTTGGCCACGCGGCCGCCGGTATCCACCAGCTTCTGCTTGCCGGTGAAGAAGGGGTGACACTTAGAGCAGACTTCCACGCGAATATCCTTCTTCGTAGAACCTGTCTCAATCACATTACCGCAGGCGCATTTGATTGTAGTCTGCTGATAATTGGGATGGATTCCTTCCTTCATTGCTCTTGTTCACCCCTTTCCGGTACACTTGTCGCCCGTGGTTACCCACAAACGCAACGGTAACTATAACACAGTTTTCCGCCGATTGCAAGCACTATTTTTGGAAATTTTACAGGGCAAACGCCTGCCCCGTTGAAAAGAACCACAGCCACTTCTCCGCCACCGGGCGCTCCAGCACCCGGCTCAGAGCGGCGGCATAGGCCTCCAGCTGGGGGCGGTAGACCTCAGCCCGCGCGGCCTCCTCTCCCGGGGCGATGCGATCCGTCTTGAAATCCAGGATCACCAGTCCCTCCGGCGTATCAAAGGCGCAGTCCACCACGCCCTGGAGCAGCAGCTCCTCGTCAGCGGCGGCGGGATCGTAAATGGAGGCCGGCATCAGCAGGGCGAAGCGGTACTCCCGCCAGATCTGCCGGGCCGCCGCGGCCCGGCGGCCCAGAGGCGAACGGAGAAAGACGGCTGCGGCGGCGCAGTCCACAGCCTCCGCCTGCTCCGGCGTCAGCAGATGGCGCTCCGTCAGGTCCGCCGCCTGCCGGGCCACGGCGTCGGCGTCGGCAGCCGCCAGATCCACGTACTGCATGACCAGATGCATGGCTGTGCCCCGCTCAGCGGCATCCAGCCTTCGCTCTCCCTGCAGGAAGCGGGGCCGCTGGAAACCGCCGGGACGGTAAGAAACCGGAGCGCCCTCGGCGATCTCCTGGTCCAGCTCCCGGCCCTTGAGTTGGGTCGCCGTCACTTTGCCGGGGATCCGGGCGGCAAGCTCGTGGGCATAGCGCCGCTCCAGGGCGGCGGGGTCAAAGGGCAGGGACGTCCGGCCCGCTCCCTCTTCCCTCACCGTCTGGCTCTTCCAGGCTGCGGCATCCTCCCAGACCCGAACGGTCCAGGCGGGAGCGCTCACCTCTTCCGTTGTCTCCCGATCCGCCCAGCGGCGGATGGGCTCGCCCTCCCGGGCGCACAGCAACGCCAGCAGCACCCAGTCGCCCAGGCTGGCACAGCGGGCCACAGCTTCCGGGTCCGCCGGATGGGACGCCACGTCCGCCAGCCGCCGCACGCGGGTCATGGCGTGCTTCATGCAGTCCACCAGGATCAGCTTTTCCCTGGCCCTGGTCATGGCCACATACAGGATCCGCATCTCCTCGGACTTGCTCTCCCGCTCCAGGGCGGTGGCCACGGCCATCTTGGCGGCTGTATCGTAGCGAATACCCCGTTCCCGGTCCACGCAGTCCGGTCCCAGGCCCAGCTCCGGGTGCACCAGTACCGGCTCGCTGAGCTCACGCAGGTGGAAGGCCCGCTGGAGATCCGCCAGGATCACCACCGGGAATTCCAGGCCCTTGGAGCGGTGGATGGACATGAGCCGCACACCGCCGCTGCTCTGCTGGGTGCTGAGAGCGGGAGCCCTTCCCTGCTCCAGAAGGCTGCGCAGATAGGTGACGAAATCGAACAGGCCGCTGCGGCCTCCTGCGGCGATCTGGCCGGCATAGGTAAACAGGGCGATCAGATTGTTTTTGCGCCGCGCGCCGCCCTCCATGGCGCCGAATACGGCCATGGCGTGGGTGTCGGTATAGATCTGCCAGAGCAACTGATCCACCGGCAGCTCCCGGGCGGCCTGCCTCAGGCGATCCAGCAGCGCCAGAAAACCGCGCACGTCTTCCCCCTCGTCCCGGCAGACCGCCCCATAGAAATCCCCGGTGGGCTGCAGGGAGCGGATCAGCGCAAGCCGGTCCGGCGTAAAACCGAACAGCGGCGAGCGCATCACGGAAATCAGCGGCACGTCCTGGCGGGGATTGTCCACGATCTGCAGAAAGGAGAAGATCACGGCGACCTCCACGGTAGAGAAGAAGTCCTCGCTCTCCTCGGCGTCAAAGGGCACTCCCTCCCGGGCCATGGCGGCGGCGTAAGCCCCCTGCCTGGCAGCCGGAGAGCGCATAAGGATCACGATATCCTCCGGGCGCACCGGACGGAAGCTCTCCCCCTCCTGAATGAGATAGCCCTCGTCCAGCATCTGCCGCACCCGGCGCGCCACGAAAGCGGCCTCCGCGGCGGTGCGGTCCACGCTCTCCGCTTCCCCGCTGTCCGGAGTCAGCAGGTGGAACTCCACGTCTGCGTCCGACCGGGGCAAATAGTAGTCCGCCCCGCAGCGCAGCCGCTCGTCCTCTCCGTAATCCAGCTCGCCCATGGCCCGGGACATGATCGTTTCAAAGACGAAGTTGGCCGCCTCCAGCACCTGAGACCGGGAGCGGAAATTCTCCTGGAGCAGCACCTTCCGGGGCTGTCCGTCCTCCGCCTCGTCGGCGGAGAGATAATCGTCGTATTTGTGCAGGAAAATGGTGGGGTCGGCCAGACGGAAGCGGTAGATGCTCTGCTTCACGTCGCCCACGGCAAACAGCCGCCGTCCCCCGTCGGAAATGGCCCGGAAGATCCGGTCCTGTACGGCGTTGCTGTCCTGGTACTCGTCCACCATCACCTCCTGATAGCGGGCGCCGATCTGACAGGCCAGATCCGTGGGCTCCCCCTCCCCGTCCAGCAGCAGGTCGATGGCATAGTGCTCCTGATCGGAGAAGTCCATGCAGTTGCGGCGGACCTTCTCGGCCCGATAGGCGGCGGTAAAATCCTCCGTCAGTTCTACCAGAGCGCCCACGGCGGGCGCCATGGCCGCCAGATCCGCCAGGTGCTCGGCAGAGGTGACCCGATAGGGAGCCGACAGGGCGCCGGACACCTCCTTGCGGCAGCGGTCGTACAGGGCCTTGGCCCGGTCCTTCCGCGCCGCCGCCTCCTTGTCGCGGACGGCCAGGAGCTTTTGGAACACGGGCGCCGTTTCCCCCATGGCGTCCCAGCCCCGGGAGGCTGCGTCTGCCCAGCGGCGCAGTTGAAATACCGCGTCGGAAAAGGCGGGGCCGTATTTGTCCAGGATGGAGGGCCAGTCAGCCAGCTCCCGGAGCTCCCGCTCCAGCCGCGCCGCCCAGAAGGAGGCACGGCGCACCGTGTCCTCCAGAATGGCGCGGCCGTAGGGGGAGGCGGCCAGGTCCGACGGCAGCTCGTGCCAGAGCGCCTCCGACGAGCGGAGCCACTGCATGGGATAGGGGTGGCTCTGGATCCTCTCGTGGAGGCGCAGCACCAGCGCCTCCAGGGCCCGGTCGTCCCGCCCGGCACCCAGCGTCTCGGCCAGCAGAGCGGCGGCGGTATCCCCCGCCTCCAGCCGCTGATAGAATCCCTCCAGCACCCGCTGCAGCACCCGGATGCGCAGCAGCTCCGCCTCGGGCTGATCCAGCACCCGGAAATCCGGCGTCAGGCTGCGCCCCTCCACGGGGGGCAGCAGGTGGATATTCTGCCGCAGCAGGGCGGCGCAGAAGGCGTCCACCGTCTTGATATCAGCCTGATAGACCCGAAACATCTGGCGCCGCAGGTGGGCGTTGTCCGGTCCGGCAGCCACCCGGCGGCTGAGCTCCGCGGCGATCTTGCTGCGCAGCTCTGCGGCGGCGGCGCGGGTATAGGTGATGATGAGAAAATCGTCCACATTCCGGCCGTCCCGGATCATGGCGTCAAACAGCCGCTCCACCAGCACGCGGGTCTTGCCTGCGCCGGCGGCGGCGGATACCAGCAGCGCCCCCCGGTGATCCGTGGCAGCCTGCTGCTGCCGGGGTGTCAAACAGATCTCAGACATGGCGCGCCTCCTCTCCCGTCTCGGCGTCGATGAATTCCCAGAACTCCTCCCGGGTGGGCCTGTGCAGATAGTGCCGGCGGTCCCGATTCTCGTCAAAGTAGCAGGCGGCGGCAAAGGGACAATAGGTGCAGGCGCTGTCGTCACGGCCCCGGGTGCAGGGATCGGCGTCGATATTGCCCTGGCGCAGCTCCCGGGCGATCTGGTGCAGCACCTTGTCCACATACCGGCTCAAACGCCCCAGGCGGACCGCCGAGGCCACGTCGCCGGTAAGGGAGCCGTCCCTGCGCACGGCCACCGGCAGGAATACGGGCGCTTCCAGGGCGCCGTGCTCCATGGCCTGGAGCACCTCCGGCTGATCCAGCACCAGGCCGCTGCGCCGCAGCTCGGCGCGCAGGGCCTTCTCCAGCGCCTCGGGACCGATCTGCCGGTCCTCCCGGAGGATCACCTCCCGCGCCGGCAGATACAGCACGCCCGCCGGGACCACCGGCATACCGAAGTACGCCTCCCCCTGGCTCTGCAGGGTGAAGAGGTACAGCAGCATCTGGATGCCCAGGCCCGCCTCCACGTCCCCCAGGTCGAAGGATTTGCGGCCGGTCTTGTAATCCACCACCCGGAGATACAGCTTCCCGTCGTGGACCCATCCGTCCACCCGATCCACCTTGCCGGTGAGGGACAACTCGGCATCCCCCTCCGTGATGGTAACCGGGCGCAGCTCGGCGTCGGCCCCGCCGAACCCCAGCTCGAAGCGCAGGGGCCGGAAATCCGACACCGCCAGCTCCGCGGCCACGTCCTCCATGATGGTCAGGGCCATGCGGCGCAGCCGGGAAAACAGGTAGCGGAACCGGGCGCTCTTGTTGTCATAGTCCGGTATTTGTGTAAGGATATATTGCTTTACATATTCGTCTGTTAAACGTCGGACCTCCTGCTGCTCCACGGAGCCATAGCCGCCCTGCTCCATGACCTCCCGGGTCACGTTCTCCAGCAGATAGTGGATAAAGGTGCCCGCCTCCGGGGCCTCGAATCCGGCGCTCTTTCGCTCCCTGGCCCGCAGGCCGTACTCCATAAAGTAGCTGAAATGGCAGCTACGCAGCCGGTCTACCCGAGAGGCCGACATGCGGAAGGTGCGGCCGTACAGGGCCCGCACCGCCTCCGGCGACAGGCGGCCCCGGCCCATCCGCCGGGCGCGGTCCATGGCCGACAGCACGGAGGCGCAGCTTTCGTCGGCTGCAAAATAATGCCAGAGCGGTCCCTCGGGATCTTCCCCCGCCAGCTCCAGGGCGGTGGCGGGCATCTGCGTCCTGGCAGCCGGATCCTCCCGCTGCCGCGCCAGCGCAGGAAAGAGCCGCTCTATCCGCTCCACCACGAAGGATGGGCGCAGCTCCGTCCCGTTCAGATCCGTCACCGGATAGCTGACCGTCAGGCGCTCCGTGGGCTGGGCCAGGGCGGCGTAAATATTCTGCAGCTCGTTGTCCAGCGCGTCAAAGGTGGCGCCGGAGAGCAGAATCTGCCGCTCCTGCAGCAGTTCCCGCTCCTCGTCGTCCAGCAGGCCGCCTCCCCGCTCCACCTGCGGCAGCACGTGGTCGTTGGCTCCCAGCAGGAACAGGCACCGGACCCGATGGCGGTCGTTGCGCCCCAGGTCGCTGATCTTCACCTGATCCAGCGTGGCGGGGATAGTGCCCACGCTGTACTCGGAGAGCACCAGGCGCAGGAGCCTGGCAAACTCCTCCCCGCTCAGAGACGCGTCGCCCAGGATCTCCACGAACTGGTCCAGCACGTCGCAGAAGATCCGCCAGAGCTGGGCGTATTCCTCCGCCAGCTGGACCTGTCCGCTCTCCAGCAAGGTCCGGGACTGCTCCTGGAGCGTCCGGGCCAGGCCCGTATTCTCGGCAAATGTGTAAAGGGCATTTGCTTTCTCCCTGGCTCCTTCACCGGTACACAGCGCCTCACTGAGGGGCGCCAGCAGGTCCCGTACGCGTCGGCGGATGCGGTTCACCTCCGCCAGTGCTGCGGTGCTCTCCTCCGTCCGCTCGTACCCATAGCCTGCGGGATCGGCAATCCAGTCCGTCTCCCGCAGCCACATGTTCCCCCGGATCTCCCAGGTGATGGCGTAATTTTCCAGCAGATCGCACTCCGCCGCCGTGATCCCGGCCAGGCCGGTCTTCAGACAGCGAAACACGTCCTCGTACTCAAATCCGCCGGTCACTGCATCCAGGGCCCCCAGCAGCAGAGTCATTACGGGTTTCTCCAGAATGCTGCTGCGGCGGCTGATATAGGCCGGGATGCCGTCCCGGCGAAAGACGTTTTCCAGGATAGGGCCGTATACGTCCATGTTCCGGGCGGTGACGCCTATTTCCCGGCAGCGATATCCCTTCTCGCATGTCAGGACACGGATCTGCCGGGCCACCTCCTCCACCTCTGCGAAGGCGGTGCCGGCCTCAAAGATGCCGATCTCCTCCACCAGGTCCTCCCAGGGGGTATCGGGACCGAAAACGCCCCGCTCCAGGTGTCCCAGGGGACCGCCCGGCGTCTCGGTGAGCCAGAGGATCTCACAGGGCACTCCGCCGGCGGCAGCCATGCGCACCAGACGTTCCCGCTGCCGCACGGCGTTGGTGAACAGCGCCGTGTCAGTCCGGTCACCCAGCAGTGTCACCACCACGTGCGCGGCCTGACGCAGCACTGCCTCCACGACCTCCTCCTCTGCCCGGTTAAAATAGGAGAAGCCGTCAAAATACACGTCTTTTCCCGCCAGATACCGGGACTGCGGCATCCGGTCGGCCAGCTTCTGGATCCGGGAGCGGCGGTCAATGCCCTCGGAACGGAGCTTGCCGTCGTAGGCGGCGAAAATCAGCGCCAGATCCCGCAGCTTATCCCCGGCGGCGCCGGAGAGATCGGCCACCCGCCGGCTCAATTCCTCCGGCGCCACCCGATAGGCGTAAAACTCATCGGCCAGGGCCGTAAGCTGCTCCAGAAAGGCGGCCCGGCGGGAGGGACGGCCGAAGACCGTCAGCTGACTGTGGAGCTCCTGGAGCACCAGGTGCATGGTCAGCAGCTTGCCGCCGGCATCCAGGGTGAAGTCGGAAAGTCCCCCCTGCTCTGCCAGGACCCGCCCCGCCAGGGAGCGGAAGCTCAGGGCCTCGGCGTTGCGGGAGGCGGTGGGTCCCAGGGCCCGGCAAAGATCCAACTCCGCCTCGTGGGAGGCGTGGTCCGGCACGATGAGCACCTGGCCGCGCTCATCCCGCCGCTCCGCCATGGCCTCCAGCACCCGGCGGGATTTGCCGCTCCCCGCCCGTCCGATCCAGATCGAAAGCATGTCTGCACCTCCCTCCACCGCCAGCATGCCACGGGCGGTGTCCCAAAAAACTCCCATTCTGCAGGGAAATCGTGTTTTTTCCATTATAGCGCAAAAAGCGCCCCTTGCAAAGCATAAAAGAGGCGGCCCGCCGCTGCGGACCGCACTCGTCGTCTTTACTTTCTTTTCATCATGCGCACCGCCATCTGACGGGCCAGCGCGCGATGCAGAGCCGCCTCGGCCCGGACCATATCGATGTCCGGCGCGTCGTGCTTGCGCAGGCGCTCCCGGGCGCGCTGCTCTGCCGCCTGGGCCCGGGCAAGGTCGATCTTCTCCGCCTGCTCGGCGGCGTCCACCAGCACCGACACCAGGTTGTCCGCCACGTGGGCCAATCCGTGGGTCACGGCAATGTAATGGGACGTGCCGTCGGCCTTGGTGGCCCGGACAACGCCCTCCACCACGGCGCACAGCAGGGGCGCGTGGTTGGCCATGACACCCAGGTAGCCGTCCTCCAGCGGCAGTTGGATCGCCCAGACACGGTCGTCATATACGGGACCGCCTACCGTGGCGATCTGTAGATGGATCCGATCTTCTTCCATAGGCTGCTCCCTACATCCGGTCCCGCTTTGCCAGCACGTCGTCGATGCCGCCGCACATCAGGAAGGCCTGCTCGGGGATATCGTCGCACTCGCCGGCCAGGATGATCTCAAAGCCCCGGATCGTCTCCTCCAGGGGGACGTACTTGCCGGGCAGACCCGTGAAATTCTCTGCCACGTGGAAGGGCTGTGACAGGAATCTTTGAACGCGCCGGGCGCGGTTGATGATGGCGCGGTCCTCGGCGTTCAGCTCCTCGATACCCAGCACGGCGATGATATCCTGCAAATCCTTGTACCTCTGCAGTACCCGCTGCACGCCCCGGGCCGTCTCATAGTGGTGCTTGCCCAGCACGTGGGGCTCCAGGAGCCGGGAGGTGGAGTCCAGCGGGTCCACCGCCGGGTAGATGCCCAGCTCAGCGATGCTGCGGTCCAGCACGGTGGTGGCGTCCAGATGGGCGAAGGCCGCCGAGGGCGCCGGGTCCGTCAGATCGTCGGCAGGCACGTAGATGGCCTGGACGGAGGTGATGGAACCCCTCTGCGTGGAGGTGATGCGCTCCTGCAAGGCGCCCATCTCCGTGGCCAGAGTGGGCTGATAGCCCACGGCGGAGGGCATGCGGCCCAGCAGGGCCGACACCTCGCTGCCGGCCTGGGTGAAGCGGAAGATGTTGTCGATGAACAGCAGCACGTCTCGTCCGCCCCGATCCCGGAAATCCTCCGCGATGGTCAAGCCCGACAGAGGCACCCGCAGACGGGTTCCGGGGGGCTCGTTCATCTGGCCAAAGACCAGCGCCGTCTTGTTGATGACGCCGGACTCAGTCATTTCTTTCCACAGGTCGTTGCCCTCGCGGGAGCGTTCTCCCACGCCGGCAAAGACAGAGTAGCCGCCGTGCTCGTAGGCCACGTTGCGGATCAACTCCTGGATCAGCACCGTCTTGCCCACGCCGGCGCCGCCGAACAGTCCGATCTTGCCGCCCTTGGCGTAGGGTGCCAGCAGGTCGATGACCTTGATGCCCGTCTCCAGGATCTCCGTGGCGGGCAGCACGTCGGTAAAGGGCGGCGGGTCGCGGTGGATGGGCAGGCGGGTATCCGCCTCCACGGGGCCTTTGCCGTCGATCGCCTCGCCCACCACGTTGAACATGCGGCCCAGCGTGGCTTCGCCCACCGGCACGGTCACCGGAGAGCCGGTGTCCGTGGCGGCGCAGCCGCGATAGAGCCCGTCGGTGGAGAACAGCGACACACAGCGGACCGTGTTTCCGCCCAGCTGCTGCGCCACCTCCATCACCACCCTGCGCTCCGGCAGGCGGGCCTCGATGGCGTTATGGATCTCCGGCAGGCGGCCAGCCGGAAACTCCACGTCCACCACGGCGCCGATGATCCGTTTTACGATTCCTTGCTCCATATAAAACTCCTTACTGGGCGGACTGGTCGTTCTTCCGCCTCAGGGCAGCGGCGCCGCCGACGATTTCGGAGATCTCGGTGGTGATGGCCGCCTGGCGGGCCTGGTTCAAATCCAGCTTCAACTGGCCGATAAGCTCCTCGGTGGCGTCGGTGGCGGCGGTCATGGCGGCCAGACGGGCAGCCTGCTCCGCCGCGCGGGCCTCCTGCAGGGCGGCAAACACCTCGCAGTTGATATACAGCTGCACGGCGTTGTCCAGCACCGAATCCCGGTCCGGCTCAAAGATATACTCCCGCTCCCGCGCCTCGTGGTGGCCGGGCGGCTTGGCAGGCAGGAGCCGGACACAGTCCGGAGCCTGCTGCAGCGCAGAGACGTACCGCTGGAAGACCAAATAGACCTCGTCCACCTCGCCGGCCAGAAACATCTTCTTCATGTGCCCGGCCAGGGTCACGGCGTCCTCCATGACGGGGATATCCCCCGCGTCGGAGTACTCCTCGGCGATGGGCACGCCGGCCTCCGACAGCGCGTCGTAGCCCCATTGGCCCACCGCGATCACGTGGAGGCCCTTGTCCGTTTTCTCCACCAGATCGTGCATGTAGTCGATCAGGGCGGAGTTGTAGCTGCCGCACATGCCGCGGTTGCCCATGAACAGCAGATAGCCGACCTTCTTCACCTCCGTCCGCGGCGTCAGCAGCGGATGGGATACGTTCTCGCCCGTCAGCAGAGAGCTGAGGATCTCGCGGATCCGGTCGGAGAAAAGCCGCATGCTCTCGCCGTTGCGCTGGGAGCGCCGCAGCTTCGCCGCGGAGATCATCTTCATTGCTCGGGTGATCTGCTGCGTGCTCTGCACGCTCTTGATCCTGGTGCGGATCTCCCGTATGTTTTCCGTTTCTCCTCGCCCCCTCTCCGCAGCTTATCCGGTCAGAACGTCTTTTTGAAAGCCTCGATAGCCCCTCGCAGCTCCTGCAGCTTCTCCTCCGGCAGCTTCTTGCCGGTGTGGATGGCGTCAAAGACGCCGGGCAGCTCCCGATGCAGATACGCCAGCAGCTCCGTTTCGAAGGCGGCGATCCGCTCCAGGGGCAGGTCGTCGCAGTAGCCCTCGTTGCCGGCAAAGATGACCGCTACCTGGTCTGCCGCGTCCATGGGGACGTACTGCTCCTGCTTCAGCAGCTCCGTCATCCGCTCGCCCCTTGTCAGGGCGTCCCGGGTGAATTTATCCAGATCCGAGCCGAACTGGGCAAAGGCCGCCAGCTCCCGGTACTGGGCCAGGTCCATCCGCAGACGGCCGGCCACCTGCTTCATGGCTCCGATCTGGGCGGCGCCGCCCACGCGGGACACCGACAGGCCCACGTTGACGGCGGGGCGGATCCCGTTGTGGAACAGGCCCGACTCCAGGAAGATCTGGCCGTCGGTAATGGAGATGACGTTGGTGGGGATGTAAGCCGAGATATCGCCGGCCTGGGTCTCGATGATGGGCAGGGCCGTCATGCTGCCGCCGCCCAGCTCGTCGTTCAGCCGGGCCGCGCGCTCCAGCAGACGGGAGTGCAGATAGAACACGTCGCCGGGATAGGCCTCCCGTCCGGGGGGCCGCTGCAGCAGCAGCGAAATCTCGCGGTAGGCCGCCGCCTGCTTGCTCAGATCGTCGTACACGATCAGTACGTCCTTGCCGGCGTACATGAACTGCTCGCCGATGGCGGCGCCGGCGTAGGGCGCAATATACAGCATGGGCGCGGGCTGGGATGCCGAGGCGCACACCACGGTGGTGTACTCCATGGCGCCGTGCTCCCGCAGCTTCTGCACCACGCTGGCCACGGTGGACTCCTTCTGTCCGATGGCCACGTAGATGCAGATCACGTTTTTGCCCTTCTGGTTCAGGATGGTATCCAATGCGATGGCTGTCTTGCCGGTCTGCCGGTCACCGATGATCAGCTCACGCTGACCGCGGCCGATGGGGACCAGAGCGTCGATGGCCTTGATGCCGGTCTGCAGCGGCACGCTGACGCCCTGCCGGTCCGGCACGCCGGGAGCGGGGCTCTCGATGGGCCGGCGCATCCAGGTGACGATGGGACCAGCGTCGTCCAGCGGGCGTCCCAGGGCGTCCACCACGCGGCCCAGCAGGGCCTCGCCCACCGGCACCTCGATGACGCGCTCCGTACGGCGCACGACGGTGCCCTCCTGCAGGCGGGTATAGTCGCCCAGCAGGACCACACCCACGTCGTCCTGCTCCAGGTCCATGACCATGCCCCGCAAGCCGCCGTCAAAGGCCAGCATCTCGCCGGCCATCACGTCAGACAGGCCTGAGATCCGGCAGATACCGTCGGATATCCGGACCACACGGCCGCACTGATACGCAGAGAACGCCTTGTCCTCCGCCATCAGCTGGCTGCGGATCACCTCATAGGGGTCTGCCAGCGGCAGCGTCCGCTCCTCGCGGCTGCCGATCCGCTGCAGCTGATCGGCCAGGGTGCCGTCGTACACCGTGTCGCCGACAGTCACGCGGATGCCGCCGATGACGCTTTTGTCCGGCCGGTCCCGGAGGGTCAGCGGGGCGTCGTCCGGCAGCTCAAGCCGACGGCGCAGATCCGTCTCCAGGGCACGCCGCTGCGTATCTGTCAGCGGTTCGGCACCGGTGACGGTGATCTCGATCCCTTCTCCGCCGGCAATGCGGATCCGGTCGTTGGCCGTTGGAAAGATTTCCCCGGCCACCTGGGCCAGGCGGCGCTCCGTCAGAGCGGCTCTGGCGGGCGCGAAGGCGTCCTCCGCCATCAGCTGTGCGGTCCGCTCCAGCACCTGGGACACAGCGTCCCGACGGGCTCTGGCGTGGGTGTCCCGGCGCAGGGCCCGCGCCTCGGCGCCGGCGGCGGTCTCCACCGCCTGGCGCTCCTCCTGGCCGGCGGTCTCCGACAGGCGGGTGTTCTCCTGAATCTGGCGGTGGGTCTGGGCCAGCAGATCCTCCTCACGGCGCTCCTCGCGGACGCGGATCTCATCCAGCTGGCCTGGCAGGGCCTGGGTGTGTGCGGATGCCTGTCCCGCGCGGTCCAGGTCCTCCCGGACCTTTTCCCGGTAGGTGCTCACCATGGCGCCCAACAGCTTTCTGCCCACGAAAAACACAATGCCGGCCAGAATGACGAAGTTGATGACAGCGTATATCCATTCCATTCCGCTCATTCCGCGTTCGTCACCCCTCTTTCTGTCCGCCCAGCAGGCGGTCCGCCAGCGCGCGGGCCAGCTCTTCGCCGCGGCTGGAGACGAATCTCCGGCTCATTTCCTCCGCGTGCTGCGTCTCCTCCCGGGCGTCCGCCAGAGTCTGCGCAGCCCGGCGGTGGGTCTCCTCCAGGGCCTCGGAACGGATCTTGTCGTCCCGGGCCATGCCCTCGTTGAGCATGTGGCGGGCCTCCCGATTGCGCTCCTCCCACTGCTCGTCCGCCTCGCGGCGGGCCCCCTCCCGGGCCTCCTCGGTCCGGCGGATCTCCTCCTCGCCGGCTTCAATCCGGCTCCGGCGGGCGTCCATATTGCGGATCAGAGGGCCGAAAAAGAGCTTTTTCAAGACGAACAGCAGCGCAAAGAAGCAGATGATCGTCCAGATCACCTCAGAAAAGTTTATGCTCACAGCGCATGCCTCCTTCCGGGCAATCCTCCTCAGATCTTGCCGGCCAGCATCAGGGCCACCACGGTGCCGTAAATGGCCAGGGCTTCCATCAGGGCCAGGGGCAGCAGCATACTGCCTACCACTTCCTTGGCGGCCTCCGGCTGACGGCCGATGGCATCCATGGCGGCAGCGGCAAACTTGCCCTGAGCCAGGGAAGCGAAGATGACGCAGATCGCCACACTCAGAGCGGCGGCCAGGGCGATGATAGCAGAAGTATCCATGTTTCGTTCCTCCTATGTATTGTAAATTTGATTATCTCTTACTCTTCCTCCAGCTCGGTGGCCTCCTCCAGATAGGCCGCCACCAGCTTGGTGAACACGATGGCCTGGATGGCGCCGAACAGCAGACTCAGCACCTGCATGATCACCGGCAGCACCACCGGCAGCACCACGCCCATCTGCTCCACGGCCGTCTCCTCGCCGAAGATGTTGCCGTACAGTCGCATGGCCAGGGATACCGGCCGCACCGCCTGCTCGATGAGATTCAGGGGCAGCATCAGGAAAAACAGGGGCAGGGGCGACAGGAAGGTCTTGGCATACCCCCACAGGCCCCTTTTCCGAAAGCCTGCGTACAGGGTAAACAGCAGGCTGCTCACCGCCAGGCCGCCCGTCACCGACAGGCTGGCCGTGGGCACGGCAAAGGCTTTTCCCGCCCCCGGCAGCAGGCCGGAATAGTTGCACGTGATGATAAAGATGAAAAACGTTCCCAATACCGGCAGATACTTGTCCAGCGCTTCCCGGTTCACGCTGCCGGCGTAGAGATCCCGCAGCTTGGTCACCGCCAGCTCTGCCGCGCTCTGCAGGGGGCCGGGCTCCTCCTTCAGCTTCCTGGTTGCCAGCCACGAGACCAGCGCCAGCACCGCGATGATGACCCACATGGTCACCACCGGGCGTGTCACCTCCAGCGGCCCGATGGAAAACAGGGCGCTTGATTCATGCATGTTCCACTCACCTCTCAAACAACAGTGCCGTTATTCTCTCTCCTCCGGTTTTCTTCCACTCCGTTTCCCGGTCCGTCGGCCCAGCAGCAGGGCGGAGAGGATGCTCCCCAAAGCCAGCCCCGTCGCCGTACCGATCAGCACGGCGGCAAAGGGCAGCGGCAGGAACTCCCTCACCAGGAACACCGCAGCTAAGGTCGCCAGATCCAGCAGCATCCGGACCAGCAGAGCCGTGGTCAGGGCGCGGTTGCCGCCCTTGCGCAGGGCGCGGGCTGTCAGCGCCATACCCACGGCCGCTACCGCCAGGCCGAATACCAGTCCGGCGGCACCGCCGACGATCATGGCTGTCGTCTTGTCCACGTCTCTCACCTCTGCCCTCTCGTCCGCTTTCTGAAAAACGGCACAGAATTACAGATGTATTTTACACTATTTCGGTAGAGTGTGTCAAGGCGGGCGTACCGCTGGAACGCAGAAAAATCCGCATGACACCGCATGGGCACGGCAAAAGGCTTCCCCCGCAGGAGAAGCCTTTTCACGCGTTCCCTATTTTCCCAGCCAGCGGCGCAGCATATCCCACAGCTCCAGCGAGCGGAACCTCAGCACGTATGCCGGCTCCTCGGCGTCCATCAGCTCCACATCGTCCTGCTCCAGCCCAAAGGAAACCGCCGTCTCCTCCAGGTCCGTGGCCGCAGCCGTGCAAAGAGGCGGAAACACCACGCACCACCAGTTGCGTCCCCTCCCCTCCCCGATGACGATCCGCAGCGCCGTGTACTCCCCCGCCGGCAGGGCGAAGGTCCCGTAGTCCCGGGTGGGAAAAGCCGTTCGCTCCAGGGAGGCGGTGACGCCGAAAACCGCGCCCTGCGCCGCGATCTCCCGGGCTGCCGCATCCTCCAGTCTCGGCAGCGCCGCAGTCAGCGCTCTCTCCGCCTCCTCCCGGCTCCCCGTGCCGGCCAGCACCGCCTCCGCCTCCTGCAGCACCCGGTCCCGGACCTGCAGCTTCAGCTCCTGGTCCGCCGCATCGTCGGAGTTGGCGATCACGTGGAGTCGGATCAACCGCCCGGACAGGTCCTCCTGGCGGCCCAGCGACCAGGCGCCCCAGACCGCCGTCGCCGCCAGCGCCAGCAGCAGGGCCAGTTCCAGCGGCAGCAGCCTATTGCTTCGTCTTTTCATAACAAACACCGTCCATTCCGCAGTTTTCTTACAGAATGGACGGTGATGGGCGTTTTTATACCGGTTCAGCGGCTTTTTCCGCAGAAGGTGCGGGGATAGTCGGCCCGCAGGGCGGCACAGGCCATCCGGGCGGTCTCCTCGTCGGCAAAGACGCCGAAGACCGCGCTGCCGCTGCCGGACAGCATGGCGCCCCGCGCCCCCAGGGCCGCTAGGCGGCGCTTCAGGGCGAAAGTCTCCCCCTCCGGGTCCAGCACCCGCTCAAACGTGTTGCGCATGGCGGCGCATACGCCGTCCAGATCGCCCCGCTCCAGGGCGTCGGCCATGGGACCGGCGCCGCCGGCGTCATAGCAGCCCCGGCTGTCGATGAGACCGTACATCTTGCCGGTGGAATAGGCGGCCTCCGGCTTTACCAGAACGAACCAGCACGCCGGCAGCGGCGGCAGAGGCGCCAGCCGCTCCCCCCGGCCCAGGGTCAGTGTCGTGCCGCCCCGGACGCAGAAGGGCACGTCGCTGCCCAGCTCCGCCGCCATGGCCTCCAGCTCGGTGTCCGGCAGATCGGGGGCGTATATCCGCCGCAGGGCCCGCAGCACAGCCGCCGCGTCGGCGCTGCCGCCGCCCAGCCCCGCCTGCATGGGCAGGCGTTTCCGGAGATGGATCGAAACGCCGTCGTTGGCGATCTCCGTATAGGAGAAAAACTTGACAGCGGCTTTGTAACAGAGGTTTGTCTCGTCCACCGCCAGGGACGGGTCGTCGCAGGTCAGGACCACGTCCCCACCGCCGGTGTGGCCGGTGACGGTCAGCGTGTCGCACACGTCCACCGTCTGCATGACGCTGACCAGCTCGTGGTAGCCGTCGGGCCGCTTCTGTCCCACGTTCAGCAGCAGATTCACCTTGGCAGGGGCCTGCTCGGTGACGGAAGTCTCCTCCGCCTCCGGCACGGACCGCAGGGCCCGCTCCACCGGCAGGGCCAGCAGCACCGCCAGTACCGCCTCCGCCAGGGAGACCGCCAGGGCCGCCCCCCGCTGGACGCCGGGAGCCAGCAGCCGGGTGGACTGCATCAGCATGAAGTTCAGGGCGGCAAAGGCCAGGGCGCACTGCCACAGCAGCCGCAGGAAGGTCCTGTCGGCCAGCTTCTTCCGTTCCGCCGACATGGCGCGGGGATAGCCCAGCTTGCCGGGCAGCAGGACGCTGAGGCTGGCGTAGAGCAGCATGAGAACGGGCACCGTGAAGGCGCCGGACCAATACCGGAACATGAAATCACCTCCGTCACTGTGGGGTGGGATGGGGAAAAAGGCCGCCGAGGGGCGCTCGGCGGCCTTTGGCAATGTGCGGAACTCTTACCGGATCTTGCGGGCCTCGATGTAGTAGCGCTTATCCTGGGCGTGGCCCATGGAGAAGGTCTTGCGGGGCAGCACGCCGTCGGCCATAACGGTCTTGAACAGCTGCTCCTTGCCCATGGCGGGCAGCAGGAAGCCCATATTGCCCTCCTTGCCGCCCAGCTGGCGGGTCACATCGTCGCCGTGGATGTAGTCGATCTCGATGTCCTTGCCCTTCAGATAGCCGTCCAGGAAGGTCTGCAGGGTGGCCACAGCCAGCTGCTTGGCGGGGTGGGGCACTGTGAAGAAGGTATCGTGGCCGGGCCAGACAAACTCGATCACATGGCCCTCGCCCTTGCCCTCGTAGGCGTCGGGATAGGCGGCCTGGAAAGCGGCCATGAAGTCCTCCACGTCCACGCCGAAGAGGACCCGGTGGATAGGCTCGAACTGCAGGGCGTCGTCGTGGTTGTTCACCACCTCCACCAGGGCATACCGGGCGGGCAGCTTCTTCCACTCGGCCTCGGTGAGTCCCTTCTTCTGCTCCTCAAAGCAGGCCTTGGCGGTGGCCAGGGAGTGGTTGCCGTCGCCCACGGCGAACAGCAGGGGCGCCGCGCCGGAGAGGTTGTACTTGGCCATCTGAGCCTCATCGGAGCACAGACCCCGCAGGGCGTCGGCCACGGCGTCCATCTGGGTCTCGGAGAGCTTGTAGCCCTTGATGTGGCCGCCGTTCTGCATCAGATCAAAGTCGTATACCACGTCCATGGTATCGGCGGCGGCGGTCAGCGGCTCGATGACGGTCTTGTCGGGGTCGTCGATCAGCAGCATCACGTGGGGCAGCTCGATGGGGGCGTTGCGGCGGACGCGGGCCCGGGGCGGGATCCGCTCGGTAACGGTGGCCTCGGTGGCCCGGATCAGGGCGCCGCTGCCGGGGGTGAAATCGTAGTCGTCCAGATCCACCATGCCGATGAGTCCGTGGCGGATCCGGCCGTCGGACTGCTGGCGCTCAATGTAGATCAAGGAGCCGGGCAGCGTCTCAAACACGCCGTCAGAGAGGTATTTGTCCATAGAGGCGTTGATATCGCCGATCAGCTCGTCCACGTTGGGGGCCTTCAGATTGGCCTCCGGCAGGATCAGACGCAGCGTAGAGGGCGCGTCGCCCACCTGCTCCTCCACGGCAGCCCAGTAATCCGGCTCCGAGGTGAACTGGTCGCAGGCCACCACGGCCCACTTGGTCATATCCTGCCCCTTGGGCAGCAGGATATCGGCGGGATAAAAGCCCAGCTTGTCAAACTTCTCGTTCATGTTTCTCCTCCTTCGTTTCCTGAGCGGGCGCCGCGCGCCCCGTTTCTCTGCATATCATTATAGCGAATGAAGCCGCCTATTTCAATTCTCCGGGCGAAATATTTTGCAAAAACAGGCGCTCTTCTGCATAGAAACACGGCTCGAGGGCCATGCTATGGCCATATCGCATGCACGTTGGGAGGAAACACCGTGAAACTCATTGACAGACTCGCCCTGATCCTGGTGATCGTGGGGGCATTGAACTGGGGCAGCGTGGGCATCTTCGGCTTCGACTGCGTGGCCTTTCTCTGCGGCGGCCAGATGGCCGTGCTGAGCCGCATCATCTATTCCCTGGTGGGCCTGGCCGGACTGTGGTGCATCACGCTGCTGTTCCGGGACCGGGACGAGGAATAAGCCGTCACACTGTGAGAAAGCCGCCCCGACGGGCGGCTTTCCTCATACATCGTTCAAGGCCGGTACTGCGGTTCACTTCACCGCCAGCGCCTTGACCATTTCCTTGTCCGGGGCCACGGTAATGGTCCGGTAATCGGTGTAGATCACCATGCCCGGGCGGCTGCCGGAGGGCTTCTTCACGTACCGCACCGGGGTGTAGTCCACGTCGACCCGGCCGCTCTCCCGGCCCTGGGAGAACCAGGCCGCCAGCACCGCCGCCTCATAAACGCTCCGCTCGTCTGCCTCCGCTCCGTCGGTGCAGAGGATCACGTGGGAGCCGTGGATCTTCTGTGTGTGGAGCCAGAGATCGCCCCGCCGGGCCGTGCGGCAGGTCAGCTCGTCGTTCTGGGCGTTGCTGCGGCCCACCAGGATCCGCAGGCCGGCTGAGGACCGGAACTCCCGGGGCTTCGAGGCCCGCTTGGGCGCATTCCGCTTCCCGCCCCGACTGCGGAGATACCCGCCGCTCTCCAGCTCGGCGCGGATATCGAGGAAGTCCTGTTCGCTCTCTGCCTGGCTCAGCTCCTGGAGCACGCTCTCCAGATACGTCAGCTCGGCCCGGCCCTTTTCCAGCTGCTCTGTCAGGATCCGCTCGGCGGTCTTGGCCTTGGCGTACTGCTTGAAATACCGGGCGGCGTTGGCTTGGGGGCTCAGCCGCCGGTCCAGCGGGATCTCCACCTCCGGGCAGCCCTCCTCGTAGTAGTTGGGGGCCGTCAGTCGTGCCTGTCCCCGCTCCATGCGATAGAGATTGGCGGTGATCAGCTCGCCCCACAGCCGCAGCCGGTCCCGGTCCCGGGTCCCGGCCAGCTCCTTCTCCTGGGCGGCCAGCTTCCGCCGCACCCGGTCCCGGGCGCTGGCGGCGGTGCGCAGCAGGTCCTCCCCCCGCTGGCGCACCCGCTCTGCCTGCTCCCGCTGCTCGTAGAAGCTGTCCAGCAGGGCGCTAAAGCTCTCGGTCCGCTCACAGGCGGCCCAGGTGCCGTACTGCACCGGTGAAAAGTAGGTAAAATCCACGGGCTTTCCGTCCCGAAGGATCACATTCGGTGTAAAGTCTTTTTGCATTACATGGCTTTGCCAATCGGAAAAAGAACGCCAAAGATCCTCTCCCCTTTCATCCCGGCGGGCGTCGCTCTCCCCCAGGGCGCGGCAGACGATCTCCCGGGCCACCAGGGGCGATACGGCGGTGTAGGTGTCCACCAGCCAGCGGTCCAGGGTTTCCCCCTCCGGGCACAGGGACAGGGCGGACAGGAAGTCCTCCTTCCCTTCTGCCAGGGGCGAGCGCTTGTCCGGTGCCGAGGGCAGCCGATACAGAAGTCCCGGCAGCACCTGGCGCTGGGGCGAGGTCTCCAGATCCAGGCGGCGCAGGCAATCCACGATGTGGCCGTCGGCGCGGCAGAGGATCAGATTGGTCCGGCGGCCCATCATCTCCAGGATCAGGCGGTAGTCCTCCGCCTCTCCCAGCTCGTCGGCGGCGCGGACGGTCAGCCATACCACCCGCTCCAGGGGCGCCTGCTCCAGGGCCGTGATGACGCCGCCCTGGAGGTACTTGCGCAGCAGCATGCAGAACATGGGGGGCTGGGCCGGGTTGTCCCGGAGCAGCTCCGTCAGGTGGAGCCTCGGTCCGCTGGGGCTGGCGCACAGCAGCAGACGGCCGCCCCGGCGCAGGCTCAGCACCACCTGATCGCGGGCCGGCTGCTGGATCTTGTCAATTTTCGCCCCCACTGCCCTGGGGGCCAGCTCCGCCGTGACGGCGGCAAGGCATACGGCGTCCAGCGGCATCAGGCATCCTCCTCCATCATGGCGGCAAACAGCTCGTTGATACGTTCTCTCTGTCCGCTGAGCCACAGCCAGCCCAGCAGCGCCTCCAGGGCCGTAGCCTGCTGATACTCGGAGCGGCTGGCGTGCTGGGGAATGGTGTGGACGTTGGCGTTGCGGCCCCGGCGAAATACGTCGTGCTCCGCCTCCGTCAGCAGCGGCAGGATCCGTCCGGCCGTCTCCGCCTGTTTGGGCGCGCAGACCAACTCCACTGCGGCCCGGTGGAGTCCCTTGCCGGTGGCTCGTCCGTGGACGCACAGCCAGGTGCGCACCAGCAGCTCGTACACCGCGTCGCCTACGTGGGCCAGGCCGATGCTGCTGATGGCCCGCAGCTGATCCTGTGATAGCGTTACATTGAAATAATCCGTCATGGAGTCCTCCCGCAGCGTGTTTTCCCTATTATAGCCCGCCGGGACGGCTTTCGCAAGAGCGCTCTTGCGGGGCGGGAAAAAAGGTGATATCATGGCCCCGAATGAGAGAAAGGAGGCGCGGCCATGGGATACGATATAGCGCTGACGCCGTGCCGCAGCTATGAGCGGCAGGAGGTGGAGCAGGCGCTGGCGGAGGCCCTGGAGGCCACGGGCGGCCTGGACTTCGTGCGCCCGGGCATGACGGTGGCGCTGAAGGTCAATCTGGTGACGGCCATGAAGCCGGACCGGGCCGCCACCGTCCACCCGGAGGTGGTCCGCGCCCTGGCGGCGGAGCTGGTCTGCCGCGGCGCCAAGGTGATCGTCGGCGACAGCCCCGGCGGCGTCTTCACCGCCCCCTACGTCCGGCTGGTGTACGACGTTTGCGGCATGACGGCCGCCGCTGCGGAGGCGGGCGCCCTCCTCAACGACGACTTCACCCAGGCCGAGGCGGACTTCCCCGCAGCCGCCCGGGCCCGCCGCTTCCCGTACACCGCATGGCTGGGCAAGGTCGACGCCATCATCGACGTGTGCAAGCTGAAGACCCACGGCATGATGGGCATGTCCTGCGCGGTAAAAAACTTCTTCGGCGCCATCCCCGGCACGAAAAAGCCGGAGTTCCACTACCAGTATCCCCGGACGGAGGACTTCGCCCACATGCTGGTGGACCTGTACGAGTATTTCGCCCCCCGGCTGTGCGTCTGCGACGCGGTGGTGGCCATGGAGGGCAACGGCCCCACCCAGGGCACACCCCGGCCCATGGGCTGCCTGCTGGTCTCCCGCTCCGGCCACCTGCTGGACCGGACGGCAGCCGGTCTTATCGGCCTGGGAACGGAGGACGTACCCACCCTGCGCGCGGCGGCGGAGCGGGGCCTGCTGCCGGCGGAACCGGCGGTGTACGGCGACCCGGCCGTTTTCGCCGTGCCGGATTTCCGCACGGTACCCACACAGGCGGCGGTGAATTTCCACATCCTGGGCGGCGGTCCTCTGGGCCGGCTGTCCGACCGGGTAATGGAGCGGGTGCTGACCGCCCGGCCCCGGCTGACGGCCTCCCTCTGCGTGGGCTGCGGCAAGTGCGCCGGCGTCTGCCCTGCCGAGGCCATTTCGATGGTGCAGGGCAGGCCCTCGATCCGCCGGGACAAATGTATCCGCTGCTTCTGCTGCCAGGAATTCTGCCCCGTGGGGGCCATGCGGGTGGGGCGGCACCCCCTGGCCCGTCTCCTGGGCGGCAAGTCCTGATACCTGCCGCATGCTAAAGGTATTATACTTTACATTTTTCTGCAAAAGGACGGCGGCCGTTTCCGGCCGCCGTCCTTCTTTTCTTGCTCTTATACCTCTCCGCCGCTTACGCATCCACGGTGTAGCCGATCAGCAGGCGGAGGGTATTCTCCGCCCCCAGCCGGTGGCTGCGCTCGTAGCCGTGGGAGGCGTAGACGCCGGGGCCGATGAGGCCGTGCCGCAGGTCATGCCCGGCGCCCAGGGTGGCCTCCACGTCGGAGCCGTAGTGGGGATAGATGTCCACCGCGTAATCGGCGCCGGATGCCATGGCCGCCGCCGTCAGCGCCTTGACCACCTCGTAGCTGTAGGGGCCGCCGCTGTCCTTGGCGCAGATGGAGACCTGCCGCTCGGTGCAGGTCAGGCCCTCGCCCACGCAGCCCATATCCACGGAGATGGCCTCCGTGACGCCGGCGGGCACGCTGGCGCAGCCGCCGTGGCCCACCTCCTCGTACACGGTGACGTGGGCCCATACGGAGCGGGTGGGCTTTGCGCCGCTCTCCTTCAGGTATCTGGCATATCCCAGCAGGATGGCCACACTGAACTTGTCGTCCAGGAAGCGGCTCTTGATATAGCCGCTCTTCGTGATGCGGGTCCGGGGCTCGAAGCAGACGATATCGCCCACGGCCACGCCCAGCTTTTCCGCGTCCTCCCTGCTGTTCACGTCCTCGTCCAGCACGATCTCCACCGTGTCCCAGGACCGGCTGGTCTCGTCGTACTTGCCGTTGACGTGGATGGAGGCGTTGATCAGCTGACAGGTGCCCTCCAGCACGCCGTGGAACTTGGTGACGACGCGGACGTTCTCCGCCTCGGCGTTGTTGGCGTTCATGCCGCCCAGGCGGGTCACCGCCAGCCGTCCGTCGGACTTGACCTGGCTGACCATGCCGCCCAGGGTGTCGGTGTGGGCCTCCAGCAGCAGTCCGCCGGCGGACTCGTCCGTGCCCTGTGCCAGCTGTACCAGCACGCCGCCCTTCACGGTGCGCTGCGGAGCGTACCCCAGCTCTGCAAAGGCGTCAAACACCCACTGCGCAGCCGCCTCCGTGTACCCCGTGGGGGAATCCACGGCCAGCAGGCCCGCCGCCGCGTCTATGATGTGATCCGTATAGCGCTCCAGCGCGATCTTTTCCATATGCTCTCCTCTTTCGCTGTGTTTTGTCTCAGTCTTCCTTCACCAGACGCACGGCGATCCGCTCCTCCGGATCGTCGATGCCGTTGTCGGCCAGCGCCTTGCTGCAGTGCTCGATCAGGTCGAAGTACACGTCCCAGTAGGAGCCGGTGTCGCACCAGGCCCGGACGGTGAAGATGTAGGTGTCGTCATCCACGGCTGTCAGCCGGGCAAAGGCCGACGGATCGGTCAGCACGCCGGGGGTGCCCTGGGCCGCGCCCAGCAGGACGGACTTCACCAGCTCGGCGTCGATGTCGTTGGTGATCTTGAAGTCCAGGTCGATGCGGCGGGTGTCGTTGGCGGAGAAGTTGGTGACGGTGGCGTTCATCAGATCGCCGTTGGGCACCAGGACCTTCTTGTTGTCCAGGGTCATCAGGGTGGTGTAAAAGATGCTGATGTCGCTGACCACGCCCTCGGATCCGCCGGACTCGATATAGTCGCCCAGCTTGAAGGGCTTGAAGATCAGGATCATCAAGCCGCCGGCCAGGTTGCTCAGAGCGCCCTGGAGAGCCAGGCCCACCGCCAGGCCGCAGGAGGCCAGCACCGCCACCACGCTGGACATGGACACGCCCAGCACCTGGATGACGGAGATGATGAGGATCACGTACAGCAGGATCTTTACGGCCTTCTTGGCCACGTTCTTCACGGTCGGGTCCGTGTTTATCCGGTCGATGGCCTTGTCGGCCCCACGGCACAGCAGCTTGACCACGAAATAGCCCACGATGAGCACCACGATGGCCAGCAGGATCTTGCCGCCGTAGGTGGTGGCGAAGTCAATGACGTTCTTGGTGAATTCTCCCATAAAAGTATACCTCCCTTTCCTTTTTCCGCGGCCTGCGCCGCGGGAGCTTTCGCGCTTATCATACCACACCGGGCAGCCTTTGTCCACGGGTCGTTTTTTCGTGAAATACTTGCAAACCGCATGGCGGCTTGTTATAATGAGCATACAAGATTTTTCAGTGCCCCGCCGCAATTGCGGGGAAAGAGGGAATCAGGTGCGAATCCTGAGCGATCCGGTCACTGTGAGCGGGGAGCCCGGCAGCAGAACGCCATTGTGCCAGCGGGCATGAGAAGGCGCCGCCGGGCGGCGATCCGTCAGCCAGGAAACCTGCTGAAAATGAGTGGTTGAGACCTCCGAGGAAGGCAGATGCCGCAGATAGAGCGTGCCGCGCAGGACAGCGCGGTGCTTTTGACGCGCCCGCTTCCCCGAAAGCGGGCTTTTTTCTGCCCGCCGCACTGTACAGAAAGGAACGAACGCCATGAAACACATCCGAAAACTTTTGACCGCGGCCCTGGCCGCTCTGGTGCTGCTGACCGCCGCCTCCCTCTCCGCCCCCCACGCCTGGGCGGAGAACTATCAGGACGGCGTCTACAGCGTCAACCTGTCCTTTACGGGCGGCAGCGGCAGGATCGTCTGGAACTCCCCCATCCAGATCAGTGTGGAGTATGGCGTGCCCTACGCCACCTTTGTGTTGAGCAGGTCCAACGGCAAAACGCCCTCCGTGGAGTGGATGGAGTACAATGGCACCCGATACAAGGCGGAGCGAAACGATAACAACCACACGGTGACCTTCCGGAACGTGCCGCTGGCGGCCCTGGGTACTCTTAAGGTCAGCGCCAATACCACCGCCATGTCGGCGGAGCACGTGATCGAGTACACTCTGTATATCGAGCCTTCGCAGATCCCCCTCGCGGCCGAACCGGAACCGGAGCCGGAACCCACTCCCGAGCCCGAACCCGATCCCGAGCCGACACCTGAACCGACCCCTGACCCCACGCCCGCGCCGACGCCCACACCGGAGCCGACTCCCGAGCCTGAACCTGTGTCGCCGGAGCCTGATCCAATTGAGAACACAGAACCGGACGGTCCCTCCGAAGCCGATCTGACCGCCTTTGCCGACGGCGTCGCCCAGGCGGAACAGGAAATCGCCGCCCTGGCAGAGATGTACGACATGGACGCTGCCCGTGAGCTGGCGGAGAAAGCCAAAGCCGATCTGGCCGCGCTGACCTACGACCCGGAGAAGACGCTGGAGGAAAACCTGCAGATCCCCGCGCAGATCGCAGACGAGTTGAAGGAAGCCCTCTCCGCGCTGGACCAGCCGGACAGCCCCATTGAGCCCGACGATAACGGTGAAACCACCGGCGCCGATATCGCGCCGGCGCCGGAGACTCCGGAGCATAAGGGGCTCAGCGGCTGGGCCATCGCCGGCATTGCCGCTGGCGTGATCTTGGTATTTCTGCTCATCTGGAGCAAGCTGGCTTCCCGGAAGGAGTAAGGAGCGATAAGAGTATGAAGCACTGGAAACGCACACTCTGCGCCGCGCTGGCGGCGCTGATGCTGCTGGGCGCCGCCGGCTGCGGCGGTGGGAACAAGGCCCCGGCAGGCGAAGCTCCCGTCATCGAGGGGCTCACCTACGAGAGCACTGAGCCCCTGGAATACGCCGATCAGTTTGCCATCTACCACTACCGGGACGGCTATTCCCTCATCGATATGGTCAACAGCGACCGGATGCTGGTGGTGCCGGAGGGCGCCGCCGTGCCGGAAAAGCTGGACCCTGACGTGGTGGTGGTGCAGCAGCCTCTGGACCGGATCTATCTGGCCGCCACCTCCGCCATGGCGCTCTTCGAGGCTATCGACGGTGTGGGCGCCATCGACTACGTGGGGACCCGCGAATGGTATACGGCCGGCGCCGCCCAGGCCCTGGAGCGGGGTGATTTCGTCTACGCGGGCAAATACAACGCCCCGGATTATGAGATGCTGCTGGGCGGCGGGTGCCGTCTGGCCGTGGAGTCCACCATGATCCTCCACAACCCGGAGGTGAAGGAAAAGCTCATCGAGCTGGGCATCCCCGCCATCGTGGAGCGCTCCAGCTATGAAAACCACCCCCTGGGCCGCACCGAGTGGATAAAGGTCTACGGGGAGCTGCTGGGCAAGGAGGCGGAGGCGCAGGCCATCTTTACCGAGCAGGCGGAAAAGGTCCGCGGTCTGGAATCCCTGGCCCCCACCGGCAAGACCGTTGCCTTCTTTTACGTCAGCTCCGGCGGCAGCGCCGTCACCTATAAGACGGACGGCTACGTGCCGGCCATGATCCGCATCGCCGGGGGCGAGTATATCTTCTCCGACCTGGGGCTGGATGACGACAGCAAGCTCAGCACCGTCAGCATGAGCATGGAGGAGTTCTACGCCGCCGCCAAGGAGGCGGACGTGATCATCTACAACTGCTCTATCACCAGCCAGCTCCACGATCTGCAGGAGTTTCTGGACCGGAGTCCCGTACTGGAGGACTTCAAGGCGGTGCGGGAGGGCAACGTCTGGTGCACCACCGAGAGCATGTTCCAGCAGACTGACAAAATGGGCACCATTATCCAGGAGATCAACGCCATCCTCACCGGCTCGGCGGAGGACCTGGAATACATCTTCCGCCTGCAGTAAGCAGGCAGCCGAAAGGAGACCCCTATGGAGCAGCGTTCCGCCGACAATTCCATTCTCCGCCGCTCCCGGTACACCGCCGTGTTCCTGGGGCTGCTGATCGCCCTGGCGGCGCTGGTGGTGTGGAACATCAACACCGGCAGCGTCCACATCGGCGTGGGCGAGATCGCCCGCATCCTTTTCACCGGCAAGGGCGACGATACGGCGGTGGGGATCGTGTGGAAGCTGCGCCTGCCCCGGATCGCCGCCGCGGCGGTGCTGGGCGGCGGGCTGGCCCTGTCCGGCTTTCTGATGCAGACCTTCTTCGGCAATCCCATTGCCGGTCCCTTCGTGCTGGGCATCTCCTCCGGCTCCAAGCTGTTCGTCGCTCTGACCATGATCGTGGCCCTGCGGTTCGTGTCCTTCATCTCCTCGTGGATGATGGTGGTGGCCGCCTTTGTGGGCGCCCTGATCGCCATGGGCTTTGTGCTGCTGGCCGCCAAGGCCATCCGGCAGATGTCCATGCTGCTGGTGGCCGGCATCATGATCAGCTACATCTGCTCGGCCATCACCGAGTTTCTCATCGCCTTCGCCCGGGATTCCGACATCGTCAATCTGCACACCTGGGCCCAGGGCAGCTTTTCCGGCACCAAGTGGGGCGAGGTGCGCATCTTCACCTTTATCGTGCTGGGCTGCTTCCTGCTGGTGTTCTGCCTGTCCAAGCCCATCGGCGCTTTTCAGATGGGCGAGGCCTACGCCCAGAGCATGGGCGTCAACGTACGCCGCTTCCGGGTGGTGCTGATCCTGCTGTCCAGTCTGATCGCCGGGTGCGTCACCGCCTACGCCGGCCCCATCTCCTTCGTGGGCATCGCCGTGCCCCATCTGGTCAAGCTGCTGCTGAAAACCGCCAAGCCCATCGTGGTGATCCCCGCCTCCTTCCTGGGCGGAGCGGTGTTCTGCCTCTTCTGCGACTACGTGGCCCGGACCGCCTTTGCGCCGGTGGAGCTGTCCATCAGCACCGTCACCGCCCTGTTCGGGGCGCCGGTGGTCATCGTCATGCTGATCCGCCGCCACGGCGGACGGGCGTGAAAGGAGGGGCGGACATGAGCGAATACTACTTCCGCACCGCGGACCTGTCGGTGGGCTATAACGGCAAGACGCTGATCCGGGATATCACCGTTTCCCTGCGGGCCGGGGAGATCATGACTCTGATCGGGCCCAACGGCTCCGGCAAGTCCACCATCCTCAAAAGCATCACCCGCCACCTGGCCGCCATCCGGGGCGACAGCTTCATTGCCGACGCCTCCGTGGGCGCCATGAGCTACAAGGAGCTCTCCCGCAAGCTGGCGGTGGTGCTCACCGAGCGGATCAAGGGCGAGTTGCTGACCTGCTGGGACGTGGTGTCCACAGGCCGCTACCCCTACACCAATACCCTGGGTCTCCTCTCCCCCGCAGACCGGGAGAAGGTGGCCGCCGCCCTGGAATCCGTCCACGCCGCCGACCTGGCGGACCGGGATTTTACCGCCATCAGCGACGGCCAGCGCCAGCGGATCCTGCTGGCCCGGGCCATCTGCCAGGAGCCGGAGATCATCGTCCTGGATGAACCCACCTCCTTCCTGGATATCCGCCACAAGCTGGAGCTTCTGAGCATCCTGCGCTCCATGGCCAAGGAGAAGGGCATCACCGTCATCATGTCCCTCCACGAGATCGATCTGGCCCAGAAGATCTCCGACAAGATCCTCTGCGTCCGGGGCGAGACCATCGAGCATTTCGGCACGCCGGAGGAGATCTTCCGCCAGGAGATCATCGACAGTCTCTATGACATCGACGCCGGCAGCTACGATATCACCTTCGGCTCCGTGGAGCTGCCCCGCCCGGCAGGGACGCCCCGCACCTTCGTTATCTCCGGCTGCGGCAGCGGTATCCCCGTGTTCCGCCGCCTCCAGAAGGAGGATCAGCCCTTTATCGCCGGGATCCTCTACACCAACGACGTGGATTTCCAGGTGGCCCGCCACCTGGCCGCGGAGGTGGTGAGCGAGGCGCCCTTCTCTCCCATCTCCGAGGAGACGTACCAACGGGCTCTGACCCTGATGAAAACGTGCGATACCGTGATCTGCGCCGGCGTCCCCATCGGGGAGAGCAACCGGCGCATCGCGGATCTGATAGAAGCCGCACGGTCCCTGGGACTGCTGCGGGAGGCATAAAAGCGGACCGCCCAGGGGCAGGGAGCGGAATATAAGGGTCCTGCCCATACTGACGAGCTCTCCCGGTGCCGCAAGGGTGAAAGGGAATCAGGTGTAAATCCTGAGCGATCCGGTCACTGTCAGCGCTGAGCGCGGCGGCACTACGCCATTGTGCCGGCGGCACGAGAAGGCGCCGAGCGCGCAGCGAAGCGCAAGCCAGGAAACCTGCCGGGAGAGACCTGCGGCCCGCCGACTTCGGGCCGCCAGACCGTTGGGGCTGCCGACGACAGCCCCGGAAGGAGGAACTATGAAACAACGCACCCACAAGCTTCTGGCACTGCTGCTGGTCCTGGTCATGGCCATCTCCGCTGTGGTGCCCGCCTTCGCCGCAGGCGTGGAGCCCATCCCCTTCGATGGCGATACCGTGCAGGTCATCAAAGACGACGGCTCCCCCATGGGCATGATGAAGCCCCAGGATGGCACCACCGCCGTCATCAACGGCGACAGCGTGGTCGTCCACTATATCCCCAACAAGCAGACCTACAACGGCCTCCACTGGGGCGCTGTTGACGACGATCCCCTGACCCGGGACGTGGCCATGGGTGACAACAACGCCTTTGACTTCACCCTGGACAAATCCGTCTGCGGCACCGCCGTCCCCGTGGTTCCCCTGAAGGATGACGGCACCCCCGCCAGCGCCCAGTACTACATGGCCATCCCCGCCGAGGACAAGCTGAGCGACGTGACCCCGGATCCCCAGCCCGATCCGGATCCCCAGCCCGGCACTGACCCCCAGCCCGCCGACGAGGATCGGATCGATCTGGAGATCATCAACACCACCGGCATGTTCAAGGGCCTGTACGCCTATGTGATGACGGAGAACGGCCGGTCCACCCTGGTGGTTGCCCTGAACGGCTCCAGCTATCACAATCTGATTCCGGGCACCTACGCCCAAGCCGTGGCCGCCGGTGAGGACCGCAGCAACTGGATCGTCGGCGCCCAGGATGCCGACGGCAAGTGGTACTTCTCCATCCCGCTGGCCGAGGGCCAGACCTATATCCC
>JAFRSI010000073.1 GCA_017427645.1 Oscillospiraceae bacterium
ATACGGATTGCCGCAGCCGTCGTCGGCGGAGACTCCACATCCCGCGCCGCCGCGCATGCGCGACGGCTTGCTCGTTCCGTTCCGCCACCTCTACCCACCGCACCCCCGTCGCGGGGCGGCGGCGGGGGCCCCGATTCGCACTGGCTTCGCAATGACAGGCGGGTTTGGCAGAAGTGTCTGTCATTCCGAGGATTTCACCGAAGCGCCGCCTGTGGCGGATGAAGCGAGGTGAAATCAAGGAAGTGTCCCGGAGGCCGGACACGAACAGTGGCCGGGCTTCGGCTGACACGACGAGTGCAGGCGAAGCGACGTGGGAATCCGTCCTCCCGCGGCAGGGGCGGAAACGGCGGCGAAGAAATCGCCGCGCCTCCGTCACTCTCCCTGCAGGAATCCCTTCTCCAGATCCCGGTACCCCTGCAGGCCGATCATGCCGTTGAAGGTGGGGAAATCCACCTCCCGGTTCATGCAGGCGGCGAGATCCTCCCGCTCCTTCAGCGTGGCCAGCACGTCCTGCATGGCCCTGGTGGCGGAGTAGAGCAGCACCACCGGGTAGATGGCGATGCGGAAGCCCATCCGGTACAGGTTCTCGGCGGTGTCCAGGGGCGTCTTGCCGTGCTCCACCATGTTGGCCATCAGCGGCGCGCCCACCAGCCGGGCGGCGTTTTCGATCTGCTCCCGGGTCCGGAGGGCCTCCACGAAGATCACGTCGGCCCCGGCCTCCCGGTAGGCCACGGCCCGGTCGATGGCGTCGTCATAGCCGTTGACGGCGATGGCGTCGGTGCGGGCGATGATGACGGTATCGCTGTTCCGGCGGGCGTAGACGGCGGCCCGGATCTTGGCGGCCATCTCATCCCTGGGGATCAGCTGCTTGCCCTCCATGTGGCCGCAGCGTTTGGGCATCACCTGGTCCTCCAGCTGGATGGCGGCCGCGCCGGCGGCCTCGTACTCCCGGACGGTGCGCACCACGTTCAGGGCGCCGCCGTAGCCGTTGTCGGCGTCGGCGATGACGGGGACGGAGGTGGCGGCGCAGACGTTGCGGACGGCGGTGACCATCTCGGCGAAGGAGATGAGGCCGATATCGGGCGCGCCCAGCACGCTGGCGGACACGCCGTAGCCGGTGACGTACACGGCGGGGAAGCCGGCGGCCTCCACCATCCGGGCGGACCAGGCGTCGTAGGCGCCGGGGGCCATGACGATCCGATCTCCGGCCAGCAGCTCTCTCAGTTTTCTTGCTCTTGTCATGGTGTCTTCCTCCTGTTGTGGATGTTATTTCCGATGCGCCCATTATACCAGCCGCCGACGCCGTTGTAAACCGGGGGAGAACAGATTGTGAGGAGTACGGATCCCCGCGGCGCATCGGCGGGACACATGGGTCCCGCCCTACGGGCGAACAACGGCACCGTCCGCCTTGTAGGGGGCGGCGTCCCCGACGGCCTGACGGGGAATACGGATTGCCACGGGCACTTCGTGCCCTCGCAATGACAGGTGCGTTTGGCAAAAGGGGAGCGTTCAGCAGAAGCACCTGTCATTCCGAGACCAGTCCGCAGACTGGTCGTGGGAATCCGTCCGCCCCGGCGGGGGACGCGGGAACGCCCCGTCCGCCCCGCCGCCTGCGGCGAAATCCCCCCTTTCTTTTTTTCGTCAACTGTGATATCATATTCTTTCGAGAGGACACCCCGCCGAAAGGAGCTGCGCCATGCAAAGGGAACTGCTGGAACAACTGCACAGCGTGAAGACCATGTCCATCGTGGGCATGTGCAAGAACGCCGGAAAGACCACCGTGCTCAACTGGCTGCTGCACCACAGCGGCCGGGAGCGGATCCTGGGGCTGACCTCCATCGGCCGTGACGGCGAATCCACCGACGTGGTCACCGGCACGGAGAAGCCCAGCATCTTCGTCCCGGCGGGAACGCTGATCGCCACCGCCAAGGACATGCTGCGCCTGGGGGACATCACCCTGGAGGTGCTGATGACCACAGGGATCCCCACCCCGGTGGGGGAGGTGGTCATCGTCCGGGCCCGCAGCGACGGCTACGTCCAGCTGGCGGGGCCGTCCATCACCACCCAGCTCAAAACGGTGTCCCGCCACTTCTTTGACCTGGGAGCCGACCAGTCCATCATCGACGGCGCCCTGGGCCGCAAGTCCCTGGGCGCCCGGGCCGTGGCGGAGGGCGTGATCCTCTGCACCGGCGCCAGCTACCACATGAGCATGGAGAAGGTGGTGGCGGACACGGTGAACATCTACCGCATCATGAACATCCCCAGGGCGGCCACGCTGCCGGAGGAGGTGCCGGGCACCCTGGCCGACGCCCTGAAGAAGAACGGCGAGGCCCTGGTGGGCGGCGCCCTGACCGATTCCATGGTGGTGCCCCTGCTGCGCAGCGGCGTGCTGCGGCGGGGGCGGCTGGTGGTGAAGGACCCCAGCAAGGTGCTGCTGAGCACCGATACCCTGGACAAGCTGGCCACCCGCCAGGTGGCGCTGGAGACAGTGGAGGCCGCCCGGACCCTGTGCGTCACCATCAACCCGGTATCGGCCTACGGCTGGCGCTTCGACAAGGACGCCTTTATGCGGGCCATGTCGGAGGCCGTGGACGCCCCGGTCATCAACGTAAAGGAGGAACTGGCATGATCACCGTCAGCTTTGATGATAAGGTCAAGATCGGCCTGCAGTACGTGTTGGAGAACCTCCACGGCTGCAGCCCCTTCGGCCAGGAGCGGATCCGCCACCTGCGGTTCTACGCCCCGGAGGAGCGCGCGGCCCTGGAGACGGAGCTGGGCAACGTGGAGCGGGCCGCGGCCGCCGCGGCGGAGCTGAAGGACGTGTACGACAGGGCCATGCTGGTCCTGTGCCAGATGAAGGATATCCGCACCTCTCTGCGCCGCTGCGCCGAGGGGGAGATGCCCGACCACGTGGAGCTCTTTGAGATCAAGGGCTACCTCCAGCGGCTGGAGAGCCTGATCCCCCTGCTGGCTCAGATGGACGAGAAGGTGCACCTGGACGGCGTGGCCTTCCACGATCCGGCCCCGGCCCTGGCCATCCTGGACCCGGAGAACACCCGCTCCCGGGGCTTCTACATCCCCGACGGCGCCACGGCGAAGCTGCGGGAGATCCGCCATGCCAAGAAGCAGGTGGAGGAGCAGCTCTATCACGCCCGGACCGACGCGGAGCGGGAGGACCTGCGCATGAAGCGCACCCGGATCTGCGCCGAGGAGGACAGCGAGGAGATGAAGGTCCGCAGGGCCATGGGCGCCGCCCTGGCCCCCCTGGTGCCGGACCTGCTGGCCGACGCCGACACCGCCGGCCGTCTGGATTTCCTGATCCAGAAGGCCCTGTTCGCCGTGCGCTGCGGCGGCGTCCGCCCGGAGCTGACGGACACGGCCCTGGAGCTGGAGGACATGGTGAATCCGGAGCTGGTGGATCTGCTGGCGGAGAAGGGCCGGCGCTTCGTCCCCGTGTCCATTGCCCTGGACCGGGGCGCGGCGGTGATCACCGGCGCCAACATGGGCGGCAAGAGCGTGGCCATGAAAACCGTGGCGCTCAACGTGCTGCTGCTCCACGCCGGCTTCCTGCCCTGCGCGAAGCGGGCGAAGATGCCCCTGTTCCACAGTGTGAAGATGCTCTTTGACGATCTCCAGTCCATCCAGTCCGGCCTCAGCGGCTTCGGCTCGGAGATCGTCCACTTCCAGAAGGCCCTGGACGAGGTGGAGCAGGGCTACTCCCTGTTCCTGCTGGACGAGTTCGCCCGGGGCACCAACCCCGACGAGGGCGCCGTCATCGTCCAGGCGGTGACCCGGTATCTCAACGACGTGAACGCCGTGTCGGTGCTGACCACCCACTACGACAAGGTGGCCGAGCACGCCCGCATCCACTACCAGATCATCGGCCTGCGGGACGTGGATCCGGAGCGGATCCGGGCCGAGCTGGCCGCCACGTCGGAGGACGGCGTGGCCGTCATCGCCCGCCATATGAACTACGGTCTCTACCGGGTGGAGGGCAAGGCGGACTGTCCCCGGGACGCCCTGAACATCTGCCGGATGCTGTCCCTGAAGCCGGAGATCCTGGAGCGGATCGAGCAGTCCTACTGAGCCGGACGGGGGGGCGGATGCATCCTCCGCAGGCCAAAAAGTTTTGTTGTTCTCACCCAAAATCCCTTGACAAGATAAGAGGAAATAAGTATAATTTAACTACAGAATTCCATAGAACAGTCAATAGAGGCGCGGAGAGTAGGGTACCTGTCCGGGCGGTGAGGCAGCCGGTCGGATCGGGCAGGGAAGGGGCTCTCCGCCGAAAGGCGCAGATTGGCCCGGTCAGCGCCTTGGTAGCGGCGTGTAAGCGGCGTTACTGTCATGTTTTTCGCAACATGGAGCGCTATTGGTCAACGACCTTGACCAATAGCGCCCTTTTTTATTTCGAAAGTGCGGTATAGGCCGGACTGAGATATGAGGAAGCTGCATAAAACAGGAAACAATTTTTGAAGGAGGAATAATCTCATGGAAAAGATGACATCCCTGCTCCGCCTGCGCATGAGCGCGAAGGACGCCCATTACGGCGGAAACCTGGTGGACGGCGCCCACATGGTGCACCTGTTCGGAGACGTGGCCACCGAGCTGCTGATCATCTGCGACGGCGACGAGGGCCTGTTCTGCGCCTACGACAACATCGAGTTCCTGGCGCCCGTCTACGCCGGCGATTACATCGAGGCCTACGGCGAGATCGAGAAGGTGGGCAACACCTCCCGCACCATGAAGTTCGAGGCCCGCAAGGTCATCAGGACCCGTCCCGACATCAGCGCCTCCGCCGCCGACGTGCTGGAAGAGCCCATCGTAGTCTGCCGCGCCCACGGCACCTGCGTCACCCCCAAGGACTGCCAGCGCATCCCCCGCAAGTAAGGGAGGGCTGACATGGAGAAGCTGATCATTACCGCCGCCATCTGCGGCGCCGAGGTCACCAAGGCCTCCAACCCCGCCGTGCCCTACACCGTGGAGGAGATGGTCCGCGAGGCCAAATCCGCCTACGAGGCCGGCGCAGCCGTGATCCACGTCCACGTCCGCGAGGACGACGGCACCCCCACCCAGGACCGGGAGCGCTTCCGCGTCGTCATGGACGCCATCCGCGCCGAGCTGCCCGACGTCATTATGATCCCCTCCACCGGCGGCGCCACCGGCATGACCCCGGAGGAGCGCCTGCAGCCCACCGAACTGTTCCCCGAGATGGCCACCCTGGACTGCGGCACCTGCAACTTCGGCGACGAGGTGTTTGAGAACACCATGCCCACCATGCGCGCCTTCGGCAAGCGGATGATCGAGAACGGCATCAAGCCCGAGTATGAGTGCTTTGAGATCGGCCATCTGGACACCGTGCTGACCATGGCCCGCAAGGGCGAGGTCCCCGGCGCCCCCATGCAGTTCAACTTCGTGCTGGGCGTGGCCGGCTGCACCCCCGCCACCGTGGACAACCTGGCCTTCCTGGTGAACAAGATCCCCGCCGGCTCCACCTGGACCGTCACCGGCGTGGGCCGCAGCGCCTGGAGCATGGCCGCCGCCGGCATCGTCATGGGCGGCAACGTCCGCGTGGGCTTTGAGGACAACGTGTACCTGGGCAAGGGCCACAAGGCCGCCTCCAACGGCGAGCTGGTGGCCAAGGTGGTGCGCCTGGCCAGGGAGCTGGGCCGCGAGATCGCCACCCCCGCCGAGGCCCGCGAGATCCTGGGCCTGAAGCCCCTGAACTGATCGAAACTCAATTTATTATTCATAACATTTTTAGGAGGAATTTATCATGGCACAGATGAAAGGCAACAAGTACGGCACCCATCGCGTGATCGAGCCCAAGGGCGTTCTGACCCAGGCCGCCTGGAAGCTGGACAACGACATGACCAAGCGCTATTCCAACGAGATCATCTGCGACGTCATCTCCCTGAACGTGGACTCCGCTTCCTTCACCCAGATCTCCGAGGCCTGCGGCGGCGACGAGAAGAAGATCGGCGAGATGATCATGGGCATCGTGGCCGAGCGCGGCAAGCAGCAGAACCCCGTCACCGGCTCCGGCGGCATGTTCATCGGCAAGGTGGCCTACATCGGCGAGGACCTGCTGGCCAAGCCCGACTTCGACCTGAAGGTGGGCGACAAGATCGCCTCCCTGGTGTCCCTGTCCATGACCCCGCTGCGCATCGACCGCATCAAGGCCATCCACAAGGATATCGACCGCGTGGATATCGACGGCCAGGCCGTCCTGTTTGAGACCGCCCTGTACGCCAAGCTGCCCGACGATATGTCCGAGCCTCTGGCCCTGGCCGCTCTGGACGTGGCCGGCGCTCCCGCCCAGGCCCGCAAGCTGCCCCACGAGGGCGACAGCGTTCTGATCCTGGGCGCCAACGGCAAGTCCGGCGTGCTGTGCGGCTGGGAGGCCATGAAGAAGGTCGGCCCCAACGGCAAGGTGGTGGGCGTTGTCCGCAATCCCAAGCAGGTCCCCGGCCTGATCGAGCTGGGCGTCTACACCGACGTCATCGTGGCCGACTGCACCAAGCCCGTCGAGGTCCTGGAGGCCGCTCTGGCTGCCAACGGCGGCAAGGAGTACGACCTGTCCATCTGCTGCGTGAACATCGAGTCCTGCGAGATGTCCGCCATCCTGCCCGTCCGTGACGACGGCATCGTTTACTTCTTCTCCATGGCCACCTCCTTCACCAAGGCCGCCCTGGGCGCCGAGGGCGTGGGCAAGGACGTCACCATGATCGTGGGCAACGGCTATACCAAGAACCACGCCAAGATCACCCTGGACGTCCTGCGTGAGAATCCCAAGCTGCGCAAGCTGTTTGACGAGAAGTACTGCTGAACGGCATAGGGCGAGAGCGGGGAGGAGGTCCCTCTCCGCTCCCGCGGTTTCTCAATCCCGCTGAATAATTGAGGAGGATAAAAGAATGAAGACTCGCAATGGTCTGTTTGCCGACGTTCCCGAGGAGCTTTGGAACGACTGGCATTGGCAGGTCGCCAACCGCGCTGAGACGGTGGAGGATCTGAAACGCTACATGACCCTGACCCCCGACGAGGAGGAGGGCGTCCGCAAGACCCTGGGCAAGCTGCGCATGGCCATTACCCCCTATTACCTGTCCCTGATCGATCTGAACGACCCCTTTGATCCCATCCGCAAGATGGCCATTCCCCGGGCCGAGGAGCTGGAGTACGCCGACTATGAGGACTCCGACCCCCTGCACGAGGACACCGACTCTCCCACCCCCGGCCTGACCCACCGCTATCCCGACCGCGTGCTGCTGCTGATCACCGACCAGTGCTCCATGTACTGCCGCCACTGCACCCGCCGCCGCTTCGCCGGTCAGAACGACTGCGAGGTCCCCATGGCCCAGATCGACAAGTGCATCGAGTACGTGGCCAAGCACCCCGAGGTCCGGGACGTGCTGCTCTCCGGCGGCGACGCCCTGATGGTCTCCGACGAGGTGCTGGAGTACATCATCAGCAAGCTGCGCGCCATTCCCCACGTGGAGATCGTCCGCCTGGGCTCCCGCACCCCCGTGGTGTGCCCCCAGCGCATCACCCCCGAGCTGTGCGCCATGCTGCGCAAGTATCACCCCATCTGGCTGAACACCCACTTCAACACCCCCAAGGAGTTCACCCCGGAGGCCGCCAGGGCCTGCGCCATGCTGGCTGACGCCGGCATCCCCCTGGGCAACCAGTCCGTGCTGCTGGCCGGCGTCAACGACTGCAGCCACGTGATGATGGAGCTGGTCCACGGCCTGGTGCAGATGCGGGTCCGCCCCTACTACATCTACGCCTGCGATCCCTCCCTGGGCCTGAGCCACTTCCGCACCCCCGTGTCCAAGGGCATCGAGATCATGGAGGCCCTCCGCGGCCATACCTCCGGCTACTGCGTGCCCACCTTCGTGGTGGACGCCCCCGGCGGCGGCGGCAAGACCCCCGTCATGCACACCTATCTGATCTCCCAGACCCCGCGCAAGATCGTCCTGCGCAACTTCGAGGGCGTCATCACCTCCTACCCCGAGCCCGAGCACTACGTCCAGAACTGCCACTGCGACGTCTGCACCGGCAAGAAGAAGGTGGACAAGACCGGCGTGGCCTGGGTGGCCGAGGG
>JAFRSI010000074.1 GCA_017427645.1 Oscillospiraceae bacterium
GAAAAAAGAGGACGATCCGGCAAAGCTCCCCACCATGGCCGTCACGGCCGCTCTGGTCTTCGCCGGTCAGATGATCAACTATACCATTCCCGGCACCGGCTCCTCCGGCCACATGTGCGGCGGCATGCTGCTCTCGGCGCTGCTGGGGCCCCAGGCGGGCTTTTTGTCCATGGTGGTGATCCTCACCATTCAATGCCTGCTCTTTGGCGACGGGGGGCTGATGGCCCTGGGCGCCAATATCTGGAACATGGCCTTTTACGGCTGCTTTGTGGGCTATTACCTGATCTGGCGGCCCATCCTGCAGGGCAGGCTCTTCTCCGGCATGGGCGCCAAGGCCGGTCAGCGGGCCCGGATCATCCTGGCCTCCATCCTGGGCTGCGTGCTCACGCTGCAGCTGGGCGCCTTCTCCGTGGTCATCGAGACCAGCCTCTCCGGCATCACCGAGCTGCCCTTCGGCGCCTTCCTGGCTCTGATGCAGCCCATCCATCTGGCCATCGGCCTGGTGGAGGGCCTCATCACCGCGGCGGTGCTGAGCTTCGTGTATGAGTCCCGGCCAGAGCTTCTGCGGGATGTGGACACCTCCGACAAGGCCGTCTCCGCCAAACGCAGCCTGAAGGCCACCATTGCGATCCTGGCCGTGGTGGTACTGATCGTGGGCGGCGGACTGAGCCTGCTGGCCTCCGGCAATCCGGACGGCCTGGAGTGGGCACTCTTCGGCAACGCCGAGGAGGGCTACAGCGAGAACATGGGTCTGGATGAGGAGAACTTCGGCGTCTCCAGCGCCGCGGCGGACACCGCAGGGGCCATCCAGGAAAAGACGGCCTTGCTGCCGGACTACGCCTTTCCCGAGAGCGAAAGCGCTGCGGGCACCAGCTTCTCCGGCGTGGTGGGCTCGGCCCTGGTGGCGGGCGCGGCGGTGCTGATCTGCATCGCCGGCGGCTTCTTCCGGAAGAAGAGAGCCTGAGTCGTAGCGCCGAGCAGTGCTCGGCGAGGAAATGAGAAAAGCGGAAACGGACAGGGAGAACTCCCTGTCCGCCTCCGCGTTTTGTCGCGTTTTGCAAAAAGTGGGAATGACATGAACAAAATGGAAAAGGCGCTGCACGAGCTCGGGGAAATGGACGAGCTGGCGGCGGGCACTTCGCCCATTCACGGCCTCTGCGCCCCGGCGAAGCTGCTGACCACAATTGCATATATCGCGGTGGTGCTGTCCTTTGGGAAGTATGATTTCAGCGGGCTTATCGTGATGATTCTCTATCCGGTGCTGCTGTTCCAGATCAGCGGCGTTTCCGTGGGGAGTTTCTTCTACAAGCTGCGGATCGTACTGCCCCTGGTGATGGCGGTGGGACTTTTCAATCCCGTCTTTGACCGGCAGATCCTGCTGCGCATCGGCTCCGTGGGCGTCTCCGGCGGCGTCATCAGCATGCTGACGCTGATGATGAAGGGCGTCTTCTGCCTGATGGCCTCCTATCTGCTGATGGCCACCACCCCCATCGACGTGCTCTGCGCCGCCCTGCGCAAATTCCATCTGCCCGCCACACTGGTGACCCTGCTGCTGCTGACCTATCGCTACATCGGTGTGATGACGGAGGAGCTCGCGGTGATGACCGAGGCCTATGCCCTCCGCGCTCCCGGGCAGAAGGGCATCCACGTCTCCGCCTGGGGCAGCTTCCTGGGCCAGCTGCTGCTGCGCAGCATGGACCGGGCGGAGGAGCTCTATAACAGCATGCTCCTGCGGGGCTACCACCAGCATTTCCATTACGCCCCGGTGGGACCCTTTACCGGGTGGGACGGGGTGTATCTGGCGCTGTGCCTGGGGGCCTTTGCCCTGGCACGGCTGGTGGACGTCACCGGCTGGCTGGGCGGACTTTTGGTGAGGTGAAAACCGTGATTTCCTTTGAAAATGTATCCTTTTCCTATGAAAAAAACCGCCCTGTGGTGCGAAATATATCCTTTCGCATACAGGACGGGGAGGCGGTGGGACTCATCGGCGCCAACGGGGCGGGGAAGTCCACGCTGATGAAGCTGCTGCTGGGACTGGTGCAGGGCCAGGGCTGCATCACCGTGGACGGCGTGGCGGTGTCCGCCGACACCCTGCCCCGGATACGCCGCTGCCTGGGCTGCGTGCTGCAAAACTCCGACAACCAGATGTTTATGCCCACGGTGTACGAGGACATGATGTTCGGCCCGCTGAACGCCATGGTGCCCCGGGAGGAGGCAGAGCGGCGGGTGGACGAGGTGCTCTCGGCCCTGGACATCACGGCGCTGAAGCACCGCCACAACCACCGGCTCTCCGGCGGTGAGAAACGGATGGCGGCCATCGCCACCGTGCTGGCCATGAATCCAGCGGCGGTGCTGATGGACGAGCCCACGTCGGCGCTGGACCCCTACTACCGGCGGGTGGTTATCCGGGCCATCGGGGCCATGGGGCAGACGAAGCTGATTGCCGCCCACGATCTGGATATGATCTGGGACACCTGCCAGCGGGTCATTCTGCTGGACGGGGGCGAAATCGTGGCCGACGGGCCGAGAGAGGCGGTTTTGCGGGATAAAAAGCTGCTGGAGCAGCACCACATGGAGCTGCCC
>JAFRSI010000075.1 GCA_017427645.1 Oscillospiraceae bacterium
CCCAACTCTCGAGGCCCCGCCGCACCGACCCCCGAAAACAAAACAGGCGGCGGGGCCGAGACAACCCCCCGAGGGGCTATCAAATAAAACGGCCACCCGGCCCGAAACGCACCGAACAGCACCAGGCGGGCCGGGGGGCCGGGCCCGGCGGGCGGGGGCGCAAAGCCAAGGGGCCGACCCCCGCAAGGCCCCGCAGGGGTGGGTCCCGCCGGGCCACCGCTTCCCCTGCCAGTCAGTCAGACCACCGAGGAGCGACAGGAGAGCCCCGGAGGGCTCACCCGTCATAGGGGTACCAATCCGGGGCGTAGTAGTCGCCCAGGTACTCGGCGCATGCCTGCTCAAGCTCCTCGGGGCCCATGTAATCGGAGCAGGGCGGGAAATTGCCGTGGATCACGCCGTGGCAGTAGGAGCAGAGGGTAATCAGGTTCATGGGGTGATCGCACCCGCCGCAGGAGCGTTTGCAGTAGTGGTGTATCTGCAACTGCCTGGTGTCGCCGCAGAGGGCGCACATGTAGCCGTCTCGCTTATAGACGGCCTTTCTGACGCTGTTCGGAATGCTGGCACTTATCATTGAAGTGTCCTCCTTTCGTAAGATGGCCCCGAAAAACAGCACCGGGTCAAGGGCGGGGCCACCGCCGGGCCCCGTCAGGGGCCGGGACGCCGGGCAGGGGGCGAACAGGGGCCGCAACCTTTTTCCACATTGAACGGCGGCACATGGGCGCACCCGGCCCGGCGGCCCATGGCCCGGGCGTCAAGCCCGGGACGGCGGCGGACCCGCTTGCTTGCCCTTGACGGCGCTGTATCGTGGGGCAGATTGCGGGAGGGGGCACAAGATGTTGTGCCGGCAGGACGGGCGGCGGCGAAATGGCCGGCGGCAGGCGGGCGGCGGCTGTGCGTCAGGTTCTGCGGCAAGGCCGGCCAGGTTCAGAACCACTGTCCGAAAAAAGGGACACCGGCGGTGGTGTCACTCCTGGGCCTGGTCCTCTGCGCCGTCCCACTCGGCGATGAACGCGAGCAAGAACTCCCGCACCAGCCGATACACGGTCACATGCTGACGGGCACAACACCGCTTGAGCCGCCGGTGCTGTTCCCGTGTCAGGTGGGTGCTGATCGTGATAAGGTGCCGGCGGTCCCACTTTGCTTGTGGCTTGCGATAGAATGGCATTTGTCCACCTCCTTGTCCAAACGTACTGTAGCATAAAATCCTTTTGCAGTCAAACGCCTGTTCGATGGGCTTCTACGCCGGAGGCGTATTTATGAGCATGAGGCCCATCGTCTACATCCAGGGCTATTTCGACAACTATACCAACGACTGATCTGTTTTTCAGCGGATATAAAGGCAACAGAGGAGCGGCAAATGCCGCTCCTCTGTTTCTGTTTTTGCCCTCACAGGCCCACGTTCGCGTCCGCCTCGATGCGGGGCTCTCCGGCCTCGTCCCGGCTGACTTTCACCGTGACGCGGCCGTAATAGGCCCGATCCACGTAGTCCACGATCTCCCGGTCCACCGTTTCATCCCCGACCTGCAGCCGGAGGCTGACCGTGGCGTCCCCCGGCGCGATCCGGTAGGTGAATCGCCCGGTCCCGTGACCCGTCACCTCTTTGCCGACGGTCTGCCGCTGGACGCTGACCACCCGGACGCTCTCCGGCAGGTCGTTCTCCACGGTGATCCGGATGCGGCCGTGACGGGCCAGCAGTCCCGCCGCCACAGCGAGGACCGCCAGCACGCCCAGCACCCAGAGCAGGGCCTTCGCTTTTCGCGGCGATCTCTTCTGCATGGCGTCCTCCCTTACCGTTTATCCTCCATGCGCGTGAACACGATCCCGTACTCCTTCATCAGTTCCAGAGTATGGGTGCAGCTTTCGTTCAGCTGCCAGACCACGTACGTGCCCTCGGTGGTGTTCAGCTCCAGCTGGCAGGCGAAGCCCTCCTTCACCAGGTCCTCCGGCGTGCGGGGATTCTCCATGTCCGCCTCCAGGGCCCGGTACAGGGCCAGGCACTGCTCCTCCGACAGAATGACCTGGTGGTCGTCCTGCATATTCGTGGCATAGCCTCCGGTGAAGGTGGTGCCCCACTTGCCGTAATCCGGCAGCAGGGCGTTCTGCCGCAGCGGCGCCAGGTTCATCAGCTCCGTCAGCGCCTTTCGGACCGCCGGATCGTGGATATCCATGGAATAGCCCCTCTCCAGGGTGGTGCCGTTTTTCAGGCGATACGTCACGTTGAAGTAGTACCCGCTGCCTTCATCCGGCCGGTCGGACTCGACCAGCGCCCGGTGCAGGGCGATGACGCCGCGGATGACCGCCGGATCGTCCGTCTCCAGGCGGTCCTGATAGGCGACGTTGAAGCTCACCGTCTCCACCTGGGTCTCCGCCGGCACCCGGCGCTCCACACGGAAGGCGTCCGTCTTGATGCACACGCCCACGGCGATCAGCGCCAGCCACAGGCCCGCCAGGCCCAGCAGCGTCCGCTTGTCGAAGATCTTGTAGGACTTGCGCAGCAGCATCTCCACCGCCAGGTAGACCAGCGCGCCCATCACCAGCTGGCACGCCACCAGCGCCGGCATGGACTCCCGGGTGGCCCGGATCTGGAAGATCTGGTAGACCACGATACCCAGGCCCAGGCCGCCGGCCCCCGCGATCACGTAGCGCACCACCGGCCGCAGCCACGGGAACACGATGGCGTCGCCCGCCGTCTCGCTGTGGCGGGCGCGGTAGAGCAGCCAGGCCAGGACCAGCATCAGCACGCCCACCGCGGCGTAGATCAGCAGGGCGGGCAGGGCCGCCTTGTTCACGGTGAACAGGGTGGCGCCCTTCTGATAGGCCTCCATGGTGAAATCATCGGGGTCCAGCACGTCGGTCAGATTGACCACGGGCGTCAGCCACTCCACGCCCAGGCCGTACCGGAAGCGGGCCGTGTCCAGGCCGCGCATGAACATGGCGGCCATGGCCGCGAAGAGCCAGTGGTAGGCCATCACCAGGAAGTTGAGGCCGAAATAGATCACCGGCACCGCCAGCAGCCAGCCGGTGGCCATGGCGCACAGGGTGCCGAAGGCCAGGAAGAAGAAGCCCATCAGCTCCACGCACAGCAGCCATATCAGCAGCGGCACCGCGTCCACGGTGCCCAGCAGGGCCTCCGCCAGCAGCGACAGGACCACCGTCAGCACGTTGGCCGCCGTCAGCATCGAGAAGCCGGCGGCAAAGTGGGTCAGGAACTGCCGCGTCCGGGTGATCGGCAGGGCGTGCATCAGACCCACGGAGCCGGGCTTCATCAGGTAGCCGAACAGCACCATGGCCAGGACCACGCCCAGGAACAGATTGACGATGGCAAAGCCGGGCAGAGATTCGTACGCGAGCTCGGCCTTCGGCCAGGCCCGGGCCACGGCCTCTGCCGCCGCCGTCCCGTATTCGCCGGAATAGTAGGAGTACGCCCCCGTATTCCACAGCCCCACGGGCAGCGCAAAGAAGGAGAGGAAGGCGTAGAAGAAGGTCACCGGCCAGAACCGGCGCCAATCGCTGCGGATCAGCGTCTTAGAGCATGATGTCGCGGACCGCATAGTCCTCACCTCCCATCTCATAGATAAAGATCTCCTCCAGGGTCAGAGGGATGGCCTCCAGCAGCACCGGATCGGTGATCTGCATCCGGCGCTGGATCTCCTCGCTGCTGCCCCGGACGATATAGGTGTAGACACGCCCCACGTTGGAGCGGTGCAGGATGTGCAGCTCGGCGGGCAGGTCCGGCTCCGCTCCGGGGTACACCACCTGCAGCTTCACGGTGTTGTCCTGGAGCTCGCTGAGGCTGCGCTCCAGCAGGACCTTGCCCTTGCTCATGATGCCCACGTGGTCGCACACGTCCTCCAGCTCCCGCAGGTTGTGGGAGGACACCAGCACCGTGGTGCCCCGGGCGGCCACGTCGTCCAGCAGCAGCGACCACACCTGGCGGCGCATCACCGGATCCAGGCCGTCCACCGGCTCATCCAGCACCAGCACCTCCGGCATGCAGCTCATGGTCAGCCAGAAGGCCGCCTGCTTCTGCATGCCCTTGCTCATGCGGCGGATGGGCTGCTTCTCGTTCAGCGGGAACACCGCCCTCATCTTCTCGTACCGCTCGCGGCTGAAGGTGGGGTACATCCCCTGGTAAAACCGTCCCATCTCGGCGATGGACGCCTGGGGAAAATAGTACCAGTCGTCGCCAATCACCGCCATGCGGCGCTTGACGGCGGGGTTTTCCCACACCGGCTGGCCATCCAGCAGCAGCTGGCCGCTGTCGGGCCGGTACACGCCGGTCAAATGGCGGATAATGGTGGACTTTCCGGCGCCGTTGGGCCCCACCAGACCGTACACGGCCCCCTGGGGCACCGTCATGGTGGCCCCGTCCAGGGCCCGGAAGCCGTCAAAGGTCTTTACCACGTTCTTTGCCTCAAGCACGGCCCTCGCCTCCTTCCCAAAGCTCACAGAATTCCTTCTTCGTCATCCCCAGCTCCCGCAGCTCCTGCAGGACCGGGGCGATCCGTCCCATCAGTTCCCGTTTGCGGCTGTCGTTCTGCTCCCGGCCCTCGGCCACGAAGGTCCCCTTGCCGCTGACGGTGCACACGAAGCCCTCCGCCTCCAGCTCGCTGTAGGCCCGGGCAATGGTGTTGGGGTTGATGGCCAGCTGCGTGGCCAACTGCCGCACCGAGGGCAGCTTGTCGCCGCCCCGCAGCGCGCCTGTCACCATCAGCCGGCGCAGACCGTCCTTCACCTGTTCGTAGATGGGGCGGGTGTCCCGATAGTCCAGATGGATCATCTGTGGATCCCTCCCTTTGTCAAGTGTACTAATCGAATTAGTACACTTAATATACCACCTCCTTTTTCCGTTGTCAAGGGGGAATTTTCCAACTTCTTTTCGGGCATACTGACACCACATTATATAAAAGGAGGCGTATGCCCATGTACGCAAACGTTCTGCAGAAGGCCTGCATCCAGTGCGGCCTGTGTCCCACCATCTGCCCGGCGGTCTTCTCCCTGCCCGACGAGGGCGGCAGCGCCCGGGCGATTTCCGGCGAGATCCCCACGGAGCTCCAGCCCGACGTCCAAACGGCGGCGGACAGCTGCCCCACCGGCGCCATCCAGGTCTCCTGATGCGCCGCAAAAAAACTCCCGCCGGCTGCAAATTTGTGCTTTACAAACCGGAAAGTGTGTGGTAATCTTACAAAGTACGCTGCAAAAATGCGTAAATATCGCCCCTTGCCTTAGTGACGCGGATCGTTTCACCTGTCCCGCCACTCAGGATGCGGGCAAATTATGAGAAAGGTGGAAACACACTATGATGCTGAAAGATCAGAAGACCTCTATCATCGAGGCCAATCGCACCCACGAGAACGACACCGGTTCCCCCGAGGTCCAGGTCGCCATCCTGACCGAGCGGATCAACCAGCTCACCGCCCATCTGAAGGTCCATCCCCACGACTTCCACAGCCGTCGCGGCATGCAGATGATGATCGGTAAGCGCCGCCGTCTGCTGGACTATCTGGCCAAGAAGGACATCGAGCGGTATCGTGCCCTGATCGCCAAGCTGGGTCTGCGCAAGTAAACAGCGAAAATAGGGTGGTGTGCCGTGCGCACCACCCTTCTTTCACATTATTGCCGCCCCAGTCCACCCGCCTGCGGCAGGTCTGCAATACCTTTAGAACTTGAAAATGCGCCCTCCCTCTGCCGAGGACCCGTTTTCAAGGGCTAAACGGCTTGCTCCTTCCGCGGGACACAACAGAAAGGAGCTCACCCATGTCAACCATTATCACCCATCGCCAATTCCCCAACTACCGCAAGTACACCATGGATCTGGCGGGCCGTCCCCTCTCCCTGGAGGTGGGCAAGCTGGCCGAGCTGGCCAACGCCGCCGTCATGGTCAACTACGGCGATACCAGCGTGCTGTGCTGCGTCACCGCCGCCCCCCGTCCCCGCGACGGCATCGACTTCTTCCCCCTGAGCGTGGACTTTGAGGAGAAGCTGTACGCCGTGGGCCGCATCCCCGGCAGCTTCAACCGCCGTGAGGGCCGCCCCGGCGAGAAGGGCATCCTGACCTCCCGCGTCATCGACCGCCCCATCCGCCCCCTGTTCCCCTACGATTTCCGCAACGACGTGTCCGTCATGTGCACCGTCATGAGCGTGGATCACGACTGCTCCCCTGAGATCTGCGGTCTCATCGGCACCTCCGCCGCCCTGGCCATCTCCGACATCCCCTGGAACGGCCCCGTGGCCGCCCTGAAGGTGGGCCTGGTGGACGGCAAGCTGGTGTTCAACCCCGACTCCGAACAGCGCAAGGTCAGCGACCTGGACGTGACCGTGGTCTCCACCGGCAAGAAGGTGGTCATGATTGAGGCCGGCGCCAACGAGGTGCCCAACGACGTGATGTTCGAGGCCATCCGCATGGCCCACGAGGAGAACCAGAAGCAGATCGCCCTCATCAACCGGATGGTGGAGGAGATCGGCAAGCCCAAGTTCGACTATCCCCACGCCGACTTCGACAACGAGCTCTTCGAGCGCATCGTGGCCGATTTCATGGACGAGGCCAAGGCCGCCATGGACACCGACGACAAGAACGTCCGCGAGGCCCGCTGGAACGAGATGATCGAGCACTGGCACGAGAAGTATCTGGAAGAGTATCCCAATATGGACCAGTACCTGGAGGAGATCACCTACAAGTTCCAGAAGAAGATTGTCAAGGCCTGGCTGCTGCAGGGTCACCGCGTGGACGGCCGCGCCAAAAACGAGATCCGTCCCCTCAGCGCCGAGGTGGGCGTGCTGCCCCGGGTCCACGGCTCCGGCCTGTTCACCCGCGGCCAGACCCAGGTGCTCTCCGTCGCCACCCTGGATACCCTGTCCGCCAACCAGAAGCTGGACACCATCTGGGAGGAGACCGAGAAGCGCTATATGCACCACTACAACTTCCCCGGCTACTCCGTGGGCGAGGCCAAGGCCGCCCGCAGCCCCGGCCGCCGCGAGATCGGCCACGGCGCCCTGGCTGAGCGCGCCCTGCTGCCCGTGATCCCCAGCGTCGAGGAGTTCCCCTACGCCATCCGCGTGGTGTCCGAGGTGGTTTCCTCCAACGGCTCCACCTCCCAGGGCTCCATCTGCGGCTCCACCCTGGCTCTGATGGACGCCGGCGTGCCCATCAAGGCCCCCGTGGCCGGCATCTCCTGCGGTCTGATCCAGGACGACGACGGCTCCTTCACCACCTTCATCGACATCCAGGGCGTGGAGGACTTCCACGGCGAGATGGACTTCAAGGTGGCCGGCACCAAGGAGGGCATCACCGCCATCCAGATGGACCTGAAGAACGACGGCCTGACCATGGACATCATCCGCGAGGCCCTGGACACCACCTACGACGCCCGCGTGCAGATCCTGGACCAGATCATGCTGCCCGTGATCGCCGAGCCCCGGCCCGAGGTCAGCAAGTACGCCCCCAAGATGATCACCATGCACATCGACCCCGACAAGATCCGCGAGGTCATCGGCAAGGGCGGCAGCGTGATCCAGAAGATCGTGGCCGAGTCCGGCGCCAAGGTGGACATCGACGACGACGGCACCATCCACATCGCCTCCCCCAACGCCGAGAGCTGCGAGCTGGCCAAGAAGTTCATCGACGAGATCGTGTTCGTGCCCGAGGTGGGTCAGCTGTACTACGGCCGCGTCGTCAGCTACCTGACCAGCAAGCGCGACGGCTCCCAGATGGGCGCCTTCATCGAGCTGGCCCCCGGCAAGGACGGCCTGTGCCACATCTCCAAGGTGGCCGAGCGCCGCGTGGACAAGGTGGAGGACGTGCTGAAGATCGGCGACATGACCTGGGTCAAGGTCGTGGAGATCGACGAGAAGGGCCGCGTCAACCTGAGCCGCAAGGACGCCCTGAAGGAGATCGCCGAGAAGGAGCGCAACGGCGAGATCATCAAGTAAAAAACCGCTTTTGCAGATAGAACAGCAGCAGGACGGGCATAGCCCGTCCTGCTGAGTTTTATCTGCACTGTTTTTCTTATTTGACTGTAAATACGATCCGGTGGGAGGTCCAAATGTTGTCGTTATATTCGACTTCGACGACTTCTGCATTATCCGGGACTTCAAACGTGACTGTGCCCTTTATTTTTCTCCCTGCCGAGATCGTGCCGGATAGATCATCCTCCCTTGCAAACATTTGATCACATGCCACACCGTCTGCATAGCAATCAAACGAAAGAGTGCTTACGTGTTTATCCGACGTACCTGTATTCTCAAATTCAAGAGTTACTGTTTCGAAGTGATATCCGCTCTTCGGTTGAATGAACTGGTTATCACTCGTATATAGCTCACAAGCCATATAAATAATTATTACATTTTTGTCCTCGATTACATCGCCGACATGGTATGCACCTTCGGTTCTGCTTGTGTTGGGTTCAAGAACGTACCCGGAATCTTTCTCTCCTTCGAAAACAAATTTAACTTTCTTTGAAGAAAAAGCGTTTGGCGAGTATTCCACTTCAATGTCCTGTGCGTTTTTCGGAACTTCAAACACGATCGTCCCGGAAGTCGCTCTGCCTGCCGATAGCGTTGCCGACAGCGCCTCGTCGGAACTATAGTGCATGTCGCATGCATAGCCGTCAGCGTACGCATCGAAGTTATAGAAAGAAACACTCTTATCCGTTTTTCCTTCATTGATAAACGCAAACTTTAAGAATACATATTGATTGTTTTCACCCGGCTGCAAAAATTGGTTGTCTTCAACATAGTTTCCGCTTGCAATATATACGATTTTTATATCGCCATCTTGCAGAATATCTCCAACAACATACGATGTCTTCTTTTCTACTGTGGGTTCTTCCTCGGATGTATTGTTAGTCGTTTCCTGGGATGAGGTATTATTCGTTACTTCACCGACCTTATGTGTATCCTGATTCTTCTTCGATCCGGATCCTCCTGCAATTATTCCAATAATTATGAGAACCACCAGAACAACAAACCACGGCCTCTTATAAATCGGTGCTTTGTTTTTTCCGCCGCATTGGGGACAAGTCTTTGCGGTTGCGGCTATTTCGGCTCCGCAATGTTTGCATGTTTTTAGCTTCTTCTTCGCCATTAACGTTCAACTCCTTCGCTCCTATAATCAGAAATCCATGCTAAACCATATTTTAGATAAATATTATCTAAAAGTCAATAGATAAAATCCGTCTACGCTACCATATCGGTAATACTACCGGTATGGGGAGATGGTGGCTTGAAGAATCGAATCAAGGATCTGCGGGAGGACCATGACCTGACCCAGCAGC
>JAFRSI010000009.1 GCA_017427645.1 Oscillospiraceae bacterium
CAGATATAATAGATGAGCGGTCCGAAAAGGGCCGCTCATATCCGGGCTTGTAGCTCAGCTGGGAGAGCGTTCGGTTCGCATCCGAGAGGTCGAGGGTTCGAGTCCCTTCAGGTCCACCAAAAAAGGATTGCTATCTTGACAAAGGTAGTAATCCTTTTTCTCAACCATAAAGGAGAAGAGAAATGATTCCCAAAACCAGTGTCTGGGTCCGAGCACAGACAATACAATTATCAATAGCAGAAGAAATAATTCCAGGATTCAATATCGAATTTGATAAAAAGATACCCGAAACAACTCAGTCCGAACTGCGAGCTTTTGTAGAATGGATTGAGAACAATTATCGCATCCCAATTACTTTTTGGGTGGATTTTGATTATAAGCATTACTTGATTAGAAGCGATGGCAAACACGTAGGGTATCTGTTCTACTGGTCGGAATTCGATTCTTATCCCGTGTTCAATAATCCTGCGAATATTCCAGAATTGCGCCTTGCAGTGCGAAAAGAGTATTGGACAATTGAAGAAGTCCTGACATCATTCATAGAAGCTATCATGTGCTACTATGCCTGGATCTGCAACGAGATCAATGATTCCTACGAGCCAGCTGAAGCGGAGGTAGAAGAGATACTCCAAGAATACCTGCGCTCCGGGAAAACATTTGATTGATGTGAGCGTTACGAAAACTAACGATAGCCTCATTTTTGTCAAAATAGCAATCTTTGCTCAATAAAGAGACACCACCCACTGGGTGGTGTCTCTTTATTGGCATCGTGGGGCTCGAAACGAGCTCCGGGGGCAACATGCCGGCGGCACGTTGCGTCAGCGAGAATCGAGTCCCTTCTGGTCCGCTGCAACAGGCTTCCCCTTGAGGGGAAGCTGTCGAGCGCAAGCGAGACTGATGAGGTGTTCCCCCACCTGTTTTTATACGATCTTCCAACTCATCTGCCCCTCGGGCGCCTTTCCCTCCAGGGGAAGGCACAAAACAGCCGCCCGCGGCGCATATCTTTCCCCTTGCCCCGGGCCGCTCTCTGCTTTATAATATCACCAGAACACCGCAGAGAGCGAGGCGAGGAAATGCACATCGAAAAAGTTTGGGCTCTTTACTACAGCGCCACGGGGACCACGGAGCTGGCCGCCCGCACCGTCGCCGGCGAGATGGCGGCCCGGCTGGGCGTGCCCCTGGAGGCGATCCCCTTCACCCTGCCCGCCCAGCGGGAAAAAACCTATACCTTCTGCAAAACCGACCTGGTGGTGGCGGCCACGCCGGTGTACGCGGGAAAGATCCCCAACAAGATCCTGCCGGACTTCCAGACGAAGCTGGCCGGAAACGGCGCCGTCGCCGTCCCCATCGTCCTGTTCGGCAACCGGAGCTATGACAACGGCCTGGCGGAGCTGTGCGCCGTTCTGAAAAACAGCGGCTTTCTCCTGGCGGGGGCCGGGGCCTTCGTGGCCCGCCACGCCTTTACCGACGAGCTGGGGACCGGGCGTCCCGACGAGAACGATCAGGCGGAGATGCGGGCCTTCGCGGATAAGATCGCGGACAAAGCGGCCGCTCTGCAGGCGGCCCCCGCCCCTATGCAGGTGCCCGGCGACCCGGACGCGCCCTACTACGTGCCCAAGGGGATGGACGGGCTGCCCGCCAAATTCCTGAAGGCCAAGCCCAAAACGGACCCCGCCGCCTGTACGGCCTGCGGCCTCTGCGCCCGGGTCTGCCCCATGGGGTCCATCGATCCCGGGGACTTCTCCCTGGTGAGCGGCGTCTGCATCAAGTGCCAGGCCTGCGTCCGCGGCTGTCCGCAGAAGGCCAAGTACTTCGATGACCCCGCCTTTTTGTCCCACGTGGAGATGCTGAAAACGCATTTCCGGGACGCGAAGAAAAACGAGATCTTCCTTTGAGTTTCTCACTGATAGACACGTGAAGGGAAAGGAGTACGGCCATGCCCTCCAGCAAATCGTATCTGAACTACATCGCAGATCAACTCTCCGGACTGGACGGCGTCTCCTGGCGCGCCATGATGGGCGAGTACATCCTCTACTATAGGGGGAAGATCGCCGGCGGGATCTACGACGACCGCCTGCTGGTAAAGCCCACGGCCTCGGCTCTGCGGATGATGCCGTCGGCCGCCCGGGAGCTGCCCTACGAGGGCGCCAAAGAAATGCTGCTGGTGGACGACGTGGACGACCGGGCCTTTCTGACCGCGCTGCTGACAGCCATATACGACGAGCTCCCGGCGCCGGCGAGCTCCCGGCGGCGGACCGGGTCGACCTGAGCGGGATCCAACAAGCCGCCGATCATCGAATATTAGCAGAAACGCTGCCGATTTCTCCCGAAATCGGCAGCGTTTTTCTTGTTTCGCGCTCTGCTTTTCTGCGCGGCTCACTCCTGAGCCCGGTGTACCACCACCTGCGGGAAGGGGATATCCACGCCCTTCTCCTGGAACAGCACCCGGATATCCCGGTTCAGCTTCCGCCGTGCGGCAAAGACGTCGGACTCCTTCACGTCCACGGCAAACCGCAGGTTCACGCCGCTGTCCGCCAACTCCTCCACCCCCAGGTACCGGGGCGGCCCCAGATACAGGGCCTTGTTGGGCTCGTACATCTTCGGCAGGGCCTCCGCCAGCATGGCCTCCAGCGCCTTGAGGTCCGTCTCGTAGGCCACCCCCACGTCGCACAGTGCCACGGAGGGCTGCCGGGAGCGGTTTTGCAGGTTGCGGATGTCCGAGTTGTTGACGATCTTGATGTTGCCGCCGGCGTCCTCGATGGTGGTGGTCCGCACGCCGATGCTGCGCACCGTGCCCCGGAAGTCGTCCAGGATGATGATGTCGCCGATGGCGTACTGCCCCTCGAAGATGATGAAGATGCCGGTGATCACGTCCTCAATCAGGCTCTGGGCACCGAAGCCCAGGATCAGGCCCAGGATCCCCACGCCCGCCAGTACGGCGGCGGTGTTGACGCCAAGGATGCTGAAGCCCCAGATCACCGCCGCGATCACCGCCGCGTATTTCAGCACGCCGATGAGCAAGGTGGTCACCGTCCGGGAACGGTCGTCCTTCTTCCCCACAGCCAGCAGGATGTGCTTGATGATCGTGTAGCAGAGCCATACGATGCACAGGCACAGCACCAGTGTAGCGATATGGGCCGCTGTGATCTTTCCGCTGCCCTGGATCAGCATGTGCTTCAGCTCCAGCTCACGGATGGCGTTCTCCGTGGTCTTGGAGATCGGCAGCCAGCCGGGATTGACCAGCAGCACGATCAGGATCACAGCGATCAGCGCGAAAATTGCCGTTTTTGCCTTTTTCATGACGATCTCCCTTCTCATATCCCGCAGTTGTCATTCCATCGTAAAGTACATATACGGATAGCAGCGCCAGTGGTGTCCGTACTCGTCCGTCGACCGAACCGTCACATCCAGGAGGTATTCTCCGGCGGTCAGTTCGCTCACGTCGACGGTAACGCGGATCCGGTGCGAGCCGTCGTCCGCGGCGACCACCTCCGCCGTGATCGGGACCTCCGCCTCCTCCCAGTCCCCGGTGTTGTACAGGTATGTCGCTTCGATCTGCAGACTGTCCACATCCACCAGGGACTCGTCCACGGTCATCTCCATGGTAACGGTCCCCGCCTCCGCATCGTATACGGCGGCGGCGTCTTCCTCAAACCAGGCGAATTCACCGGCAAACAGGTTGAACGGACCGCTGTCATAGCTGCCGGTCTCCTCGTCGGGATAGGTGTAGTCCACGACCACCTTCACCAGGTCCTTGACGCCCCTCTCGTCCGTATCGTCGAAAATCGGGTCGTACAGGAAGAAGTACCATGTGTCCTCTCCGTCCGGCTCATACTCCGCCGTGGTGTATTCGCCCTCCACCGGGGAGAAATTCCCCGTCTCGTCCCGGCGGTACAAAGTCGCCGTGGCTGTGCCGCCCTTCAGGTCGTTCAGCTCCACCGCTGCGGAAATGCCGCCGAAGGCCTCCTCTTCCATCTCATCCCAGAGGATCTGAATCACCGGGGCTACGTGGGGGATCTCGACGTCGGCGGCGTCAAAAGACTCCCAGTCGATGATGGCCCCGTCCCTGTCGTTATACAGGAGCTCCAGCCCCACGTAGACGCCGTCTGCCGGATCCGGATCCTCACCGTTGAGCGTGTAGGTCACCGTGATCGTACCGTCCTCCGCCACCGGCGAGATCGTGGCTGTTTCCGTCAGATTCCACCAGTTGGAGAAGCCGGAGCCGGTCCAGAGCGACAACTGCTGGACGGTCAATTTGTCCGGGCCGGTGTCAAGAACCAGGTCCGTATCCACGCGGAACGCGGCGGTAAGAACGCCGTTTTCCAGCTTGGCGGACACGGCTTGTACGTATTCCCCCTTATAGGCAAACAGCTCGCCGCAATCCGTGGAATAAACCGTACCCTCCGTACCGTCCGGCAGCGTGTAGTCGCAGGCGATCCGCACCTGCCACAGGCGGCCCCGGTCGTCTCCCAGGTCCAGGTCGAGAACGTCATACTGCATCTCTCCGTTCCAGGTGCCCCCTGCTCCGGAATAGGTCAGCGTCCGGACGGTGTCTCCCCTGTCGGGACAGTCGCTCCAGCTTCCGCTCTCTCCGTCGCAGTATTCCAGCCTGGCGGTAACGGGCATGGCGGTGTCGGCGTCGTTAAGCTCCAGTTCAAAGCTGTAGTAGAACAGCTCCTCGTATTCTTCATCGATCCCCGGATTGTAACTCCTCTCCGTTTGCAGACTTGTGAAGCTGGGATCCACGTATGAGACCGGCACCTCAAAAGCCGCGTAGTCGGAGGACTCCCATTCGATCTTTCCGTCCTCGTCTTCATACAGGAGCGTCAGGTTCACATGGTTTTCCTGGGCGGAATCCAGCTCCTCATCCTCTATGGCGTACGTCACGGTGAAGATCCCGTCCGCAGACGCCTCCGAAACCTCCGCCTTGCCGAGGATATCCCAGTATCTGTCCCCAGTCCAAAGGGTCAGCTCTGTCGGCTCCGCTTTGCCGGGATCCAGGACAAGCTCCGTGTCGATCCGGAAGGCTGCATGGAGGACCCCGTCGGTCAGTTCGGCGGAGTTGCCCTTCAGATACTCGCCCCGGAAGGAGTAGAGCGTTCCGCAGTCCGTGGAGTAGAGGGTGCCTGCGGTGCCATCCGTCAAGGTATAGTCGCAGACGATCCGCATCTGATGGAGGTATCCCCGCTTATCAGCCAGCTCCTCGGAGTAGGCGTCATACACCACCTCTCCGATCCAGGCGCTGTCTTCCCCGCTGAAGGTCAGTTCGCTCCCGTCCACATCCCTCCAGCTGCCGCCACGGGCTTCGCCCTGCTGCAGTCTGGCCGTGATGGGCTGGGCGGTATCGGCGTCGTTGAGCTCCACTTCAAAGGAATAGTGGAATTCATCGGGCGCTTCCGCGCCCCCACCGTATGTTGGCCGCAGATGTTCCTGTCCGACCCTTGTGAACGCGGGATCTGTCAGGGGCTCAGGCTCCGGTTCAGGTTCAGGCTCAGGCTCCGGTTCGGGTTCCGGCTCCGGTTCCGGTTCCGGCTCGGGTTCGGGTTCCGGTTCCGGTTCCGGTTCGGGTTCCGGTTCGGGCTCGGGCTCGGGTTCCGGTTCGGGTTCCGGCGGCGGGGTCGGCCGGGGCTCAGGTTCCGGTATGGGTTCCGGTTCCGGTTCGGGCTCCGGCTCAGGCTCCGGTTCGGGTTCCGGCTCAGGTATGGGCTCCGGGTCCGGCTGCGGGTCCGGCAGAGGCGTCGGGATCGGTTCGGGCTCCGGCACAGGATCCACCACCGGCGTGGGCGCGGGCCTCGGAGCCGGTGCCGGCGTACGGCTTGGGAGGATCAGCCACAGGGCAACCACCGCAGCCATACAGACCATGACGATCGGCTGTCTGCGGCCCAGCTTTTTATGGTGTTTTCCACGCTTTACCGGCTCGTACGGCGCGGCAAATTCCGGGTAGCGATCGTCAATCTCTCTCATCTCTGTGCTCCTGTTTCCCCTGGATCCTTCCCGCTCGTTTCTTTTCTTCGACACCATTGTACAGCATCAGTTTAAATAAATAAAGGGAAAATCGCAAAAATTTTTGAAACTTTGTGTTTTTGCCGCAGTTCCCCGCCTTTTCGCCCCTTCCGCGCCTCCGGATCTTTCGCGGCGTCAACTTCCGTTTCTCGCTATAACTAAAATCGATAGCAGGTCATGGAATCTCCGCGCTATCGCTTCTTTGTGAAATATGTTACATTTTAGGCAGAAGTTCTTTCTGTTTTTCGGCAATATCTATAGCGTTTGATCGAGGAGGAGCGATTATGACGTACGAAAATTGCGGCTTTGGCACCAAGTCCATCCACGCCGGGCACGCGGAGGACAAGCAGTTCGGCTCTCTGGCCACGCCCATCTACCAGACCTCAACCTTCGCCTTCGAGAGCTGCGAGCAGGGCGGCCGCCGCTTTGCCGGCGAGGAGCCGGGATACATCTACACCCGTCTGGGCAATCCCACGGTGGCAGCGCTGGAGCGCAAAGTAGCGGCCCTGGAGGGCGGCGAGGCCTGCGTGGCCGCCGGGTCCTGCATGGGCGCCATCGCCTCCTGCCTGTGGACCATCGCCGGCGCCGGGAAGCACATCGTGGCCGACAAGACCCTGTACGGCTGTACCTTCGCCCTGCTGAACCACGGGATGCAGCGCTACGGCGTGGAGGTGGACTTCGTGGACACCTCCGACCTGGAGGCCGTGCGGGCCCACCTGAAGCCCAACACCGCGGCGGTGTACCTGGAGACCCCCGCCAACCCCACGCTGAAAATCACGGATATCGCCGCCACGGCGGCCATGGCCCACGCCTATGATCCCCATATCATGGTGGTGTGCGACAACACCTTTGCCTCTCCCGCCCTGCAGAATCCCCTGGCCCTGGGCGCCGACGCGGTGGTCCACTCCGCCACCAAGTACCTCAACGGCCACGGCGACGTGATCGCGGGCTTCGTGGTGGGCAGCGCCGACTTCATCGGCCAGGTGCGGATGTTCGGTCTGAAGGACATGACCGGCGCCGTGATGGATCCCTTCGCCGCCTATCTGATCCTGCGGGGTCTGAAGACCCTGGAGCTGCGGGTGGCCCGCCACTGCGAGAACGCCGAGAAGGTGGCGGAGTTCCTGTCCGGCCACCCGGCGGTGGAGCAGGTCTATTACCCCGGCCTGCCGGATCACCCCGGCCACGAGATCGCCGCGCGGCAGATGAAGGGCGGCTTCGGCGGCGTACTGAGCTTCGAGATCCGGGGCGGCAAGACCGCCGGCATGAAGCTGGTGAACAGCCTGCAGATGATCCGCATCGCCGTCTCCCTGGGCGACGCCGAGACCCTGATCGAGCACCCCGCCTCCATGACTCACTCCACCTACGCCCCGGAGGAGCTGGCCGTCTCCGGTATCGCCCCCGGCCTGATCCGCCTGTCGGCGGGTCTGGAGAACGCCGAGGACATCATCGCCGATCTGTCCCAGGCCATGGCGGATCTGTAATTCCCCTCTGCTGACAAAACGAGGCCCCGCAAGCGATTTGCCTGCGGGGCCTCGTTCTCATTTTTCGGCGGCGCGTGACTATCTGTGATAGGGCGCCGTTTCACCGGTATCCGTCTGCTGCAGGAGCGCGCCGTCCCGGTCGAAGGTGTAGCGGAACACCTTGCAGGTGCCGCCGACGGTAAAGGAGCTGGTGGCCGGGGAGAAGAAGGTGGACGTCACGCTCTCCACCTCCCACTCCAGCTGATCCGCATCGTTCACACCCAGCTTTCCGCCCAGGGAGCCCTTCACGGAGTAGAACGTCTCCGGCGCGCCGCCCTCCGGATCGCACACCAGCAGGACGGCCGTGTAGTTGTCCCGCACCAGGGGCGTCAGCTCCTCGCTGGGGATCTCCCAATCCCCCTTGCTCTCCTCCCACCTGGAGAAAATATAATCCAGGATGTTGGCGATCTCATGCCTTCCGCCCTCGTCGGTCTGTGGGGGAACGGCATAGGCGGAGAGATACACCCGCCCGCCGAACTCCACCATGTCCGTGAGGTAGTATTTGCAGTCGTCCGCCTCATAGGCGTAGCTGTCGACCACATGGCCGTCCCGGTCCAGCCGGAACAGCAGCGCCGTGTCGCCGGTCATCTGGTGCCCCAACTGGACGATGTATCCGTCCCCCAGCCGGGCCGCGTTCCAGACGCCCAGGTTCCCCACCTCCGTCTTGTGGAAGCTGCGCTCGTTCCCGTCCGTATCATAGCAGGTGAGGCACAGGTACTTCAGATCGCCCCGGCCGATGACGGCCCAGGTGCCGTCTCCGTTGCTCAGCACGGCGGCCACCTGCTCGGTCCGGAAGCCGTGCTCCAGCCGCCGCTGCCACAGCACCGTTCCCTGCTCGTCGATCCGGGCGATCCAGCCGTAAGACGTCCCTTGGGTGAAGGAGCTCTCATTCCAGCCCCATACCGCCGTTCCCTCCTTCGTATAGGCGTAGCCGTCCACGTAGAAGTCCAGCTCCGCGCTCCACAGAAGCTCCCCGCACCGGTAACACGACAGCAGGCCCTTGTCCAGCACGTCGATGTCCCGCTGCTGGTCGCGGACCTCCCGATAATCGACCCGGTAGCTGATCCCGTTCCGGGACAGCGGCCGCAGCCATACGTTCCGGTCCCACAGCGCCGCCAGCTCCTCCGGCGTCGGCTCGTCCTGGGCGATCTCCCAGCCGGGCACCGCGCGCCGGATGACGTCTGCGGTCTTGCTGTAGGTAAAGCTCTTCCTCGTGATATCCCGGAACACCTCTTTCACCTCGGTCCTGCTGAGCCCCTCTTTTGACAGCCCGTTTTCCTCGAAAAACGCCACGGCCGTACGATACTCTTTGGCCTCGGCGGCAAAGGCCACGCCGGCGGAGCCCATCACCAGCACCAGCGCCGCGCACGCCGCCAGCGCACCCCATCTGACGCGGCGCGCCCGTCTTTTTGCCGGCTCAGCCGGCGCGGCGCGTCCGCCGCTTGTCTCCCGGCCGCTGTCCAGCGCGATTCCGGCTGCTTCGTCGATATATTTCTCATCTATCCGACTGATGATCTGGGAAACCTTCTCTCTTTTCACAGGGATATCCCCTCCTTCATCAAATGCTTTTTCAGGGCCTTCCGGATGCGGGAAAGCCGCACGGAAACGCCGTGCCTGCTGGTGTGGAACAGCTCCGCAAGCTCCTGGACGGAGTCGGCGTACCAGTAGCGGCGGACGAACAGGAGCCTGCTCTGCCGGTCCAGCGTTTCCAGGAACCTGTTCACGCTTTCGGCCGCCTCCTTCGCCTCCGCTTCCTCCTCCGCGGACGCGGCGGAGGGCAGGCAGTCGGCCAGCTCATCCAGCGCCACGTCGTACTGGCTGTTCCGCTTCTGCGCCGTATTCTCGTGGTACTTCTTGAGGGCCTGGTTCCGGACGATGCGGCAGACGTAGCTCACCAGCGGATCCGGTCTCTGAGGCGGTATGGTATTCCAAACGCCGAGATACGCGTCGTTGACACACTCCTCGGAATCGGCCGGATTGTTCAGTATGTTGCCGGCCACCCGTCTGCACAGGGCCCCGTATTTGTTGGACAGCTCGATGATCGCCTGCTCCGAGCGCTCAAAGAACAATTCAATGATCTTGCTGTCGTCCACCGTCTCACCGCCTTTCCCGCTTCACTCATATCCTACGGATCCGGAGAGAAAAATCTCAAAAAATCTCCGTCTTTCGGAAAAATCGGGGGGATCCTCTTTGTGCGAGGCGGCGGGGAATGCTCCCCGCCGCCCGTTCGTCCGCTTTTCAGTTCTTCTTTTCCGTCTCGCCGGTGATGTCCCGCAGCAGCTCCACGAACCGCTGGGCCAGGGGCGAAAGGGCGCGGTGCTCCCGGTGGATATAGCCCAGGCGCATATCCCGCTGCTCCGCCAGGGGGATCGCCGCCAGCCGCTCGTCGCTGTAGCCCGGCGGCAGGATGCCGCTGCCGGTGGACACGCAGTCCGTGTGGACCATCACGTTGTAGATGGTGGCCCGGTCGTTGACGTAGACCATCCGGTCAAAGTCCAGGCCGGTGCCCGCCACCGCCTCCTCGGCGTAGCACAGATCGTTCTCGGACTGGGTGAACACCACGTGGGGGTAGGCCCGCAGCTCCTCGATGGTCACCGCCGGGCGGTCGGCCAGGGGGTGGCCCTTCCGCATGAACACGTGGGGATGGAGGGCCGTCAGCGGTTCGAAGACCAGATGCTTTTCCTCCAGCGTGCGGCGGATGTGGCCCTCCGTCAGATCCGACACGAAGATCACGCCCAGGTCGCTGGTCCCCGCCGCCACCTCGCCGATGACGGCGGCCATGTCCGTCTCCTTCAGACTCATCTGGGCCGCAGGCTGCTCCACCGTCCGCAGCAGCTCCACGAAGGCCTTGGCGCAGAAGGGATAGCGCTGGGCCGCCACCGACAGGCGGGCCGTCTCCTCTCCCCGCCGGCGGCTGTAGTGCCGGCTGAGCCGGCGGCTCTGCTCCACGATGGGGGCGATCTGCGCCAGCAGCTCCCGGCCCTCCTCCGTGGGGCTGGTGCCCCGGTTGGTCCGGCGGAACACGGTGATCCCCAGCTCCCGCTCCACCTCCGCAATGGCGCTGGACAGGGCCGACTGGGTAATATAGAGGCTCTGCGCCGCCCGGTTCATGGAGCCGCATCGGTCGATCTCCAGAAGATATTGCATCTGCAGCAGGGTCATGCCCTCACCTCCCCGGTTGTTTCCCGTCTATTTTACACGATTTTCTCCGGAGAAACAACCTCTCCCCGCCAAAAAACGCGGTCTCCCCTCACGGCCCACAATTGTCCGTTCCTTGTGCACATTGCGCAAAAAAACTTCCGCCGCTCATTGACAAATTGGTGCACAAACGATAAGATTTATATAAGCAGCTACGCACCCGAAAAATATCATCTGATAAGGGGATATGTATCATGAAAGAATGGATGGACGCTATTGTCAAGCCCGCTGCAGGCCCCGGCCTGGAGCTGCGGCAGGTGCCCGTACCCGTACCCGGTCCCGGTGAGGTCCTGATCAAGATCCACAAGACCGCCATCTGCGGGACGGACGTACACATCTACAACTGGGATCCCTGGGCTGCCGAGCACATCACCCACCCGCCCATGACCATCGGTCACGAGTACGTGGGCGAGATCGCCGCCCTGGGCGACGGCGTCACGGGGCTGTCCGTCGGCCAGCGGGTCTCCGGCGAGGGGCATATCACCTGCCACCACTGCCGCAACTGCCACACCGGCAATATCCAGTGGTGCAAAAACACCTCCAGCGTGGGCGTGGACCGGGACGGCGCCTTTGCCGAGTACGTCTGCATCCCGGAAACCAACGTGATCCTCATCGATGAGAAGCTGGACGAGGATGTGGTGGCCTTCTTCGACGCCTTCGGCAACGCCACCCACACCGCCCTCATGTGGGATCTGGTGGGCGAGGACGTGCTGATCACCGGCGCCGGCCCCATCGGCATCATCGCCTCCGGCATCTGCAAGTACGCCGGCGCCCGCCGCGTCATCATCACCGATCTGAACGACTACCGGCTGGATCTGGCCCGCAAGATGGGCGTCGACTACGCCGTCAACACCGGCCGGGAGGATCTGCGGGAGATCATGGTTAAGGCCGGCCTCACCGAGGGCTTCGACGTGGGCCTGGAAATGTCCGGCAGCGCCGCCGCCTTCCGCCAGATGTGCTCCGTCATGCGCAACGGCGGCAAGATCTCCCTGCTGGGCCTGGGCAAGCCCATGGTGGAGGTGCCCATGAACGACATCATCTGCAAGGGCCTGACCCTGCAGGGCATCTACGGCCGGAAGATGGACAACTGGCACCAGATGAGCTACATGGTCCAGGGCGGCCTGGATCTGACCCCCGTGATCACCCACCGCTTCCACTACACCGACTTTGAAAAGGGCTTCGCCGCCATGAACAGCGGCATGTCCGGCAAGGTCATTCTGGACTGGACGAAATAAAAAGGAGGATCTGAACATGAAAACCGCCCTCAAGAGCTTTGAGCAGGAGCTCCAGGCCATCCGCGACGCCGGCACCTGGCGCAATGAGCGCATCATCACCACCCCCCAGCGCTCCCGCATCGACACCACCGAGAAGGACGCCGTGGTCAACATGTGCGCCAACAACTACCTGGGCCTCTCCAACAATCCGGAGCTGATCGCCGCCGCCAAGGCCAGCTATGACCGCTGGGGCTTCGGCCTGTCCTCCGTCCGCTTCATCTGCGGCACCCAGCAGATCCACAAAGAGCTGGAGCGCCGGATCGCCAACTTCGCCGGCACCGACGACGCCATCCTCTACTCCTCCTGCTTCGACGCCAACGGCGGCCTCTTCGAGACCCTGCTGGGCGCCGACGACGCCGTGATCTCCGACGAGCTGAACCACGCCTCTATCATCGACGGCGTGCGCCTGTGCAAGGCCCACCGCTATCGCTACAAGAACAACGACATGGCCGACCTGCGCGCCCAGCTGGAGGCCGCCCGGGCCGCCGGCTGCCAGAAGATCCTCATCGCCACCGACGGCGTGTTCTCCATGGACGGCTACATCGCCAATATGAAGGGCATCTGCGACCTGGCCGACGAGTTCGACGCCCTGACCATGGTGGACGACAGCCACGCCGTGGGCTTCATGGGCGAGCACGGCCGCGGCACCTGCGAGTACTGCGGCGTCATGGGCCGGGTGGACATCATCACCGGCACCTTCGGCAAGGCCATGGGCGGCGCCTCCGGCGGCTACACCGCCGCCCGCCAGCCCATCGTGGACCTGCTGCGCCAGCGCAGCCGCCCCTACCTGTTCTCCAACACCCTGGCCCCGGCCATCTGCGCCGCCACCCTGAAGACCATCGATCTGCTGGAGTCCTCCACCGCCCTGCGGGACAAGGTCCACGAGAACGCCCGGTATTTCCGCGCCGAGATGGAAAAGCTGGGCTTCGATCTGCTGCCCGGCGAGCACCCCATCGTGCCCGTGATGCTGTACGATCCCCGGATCGCCCAGGAGTTCGCCCGCCGCATGCTGGACAAGGGCGTCTACGTGGTGGGCTTCTGCTATCCCGTGGTGCCCAAGGGCAAGGACCGCATCCGCACCCAGATCTCCGCAGGCCACACCAGGGAGGACCTGGACTTCGCCGTCAAGTGCTTCGGCGAGGTCAAGAAGGAAATGGGGCTTTGATGTCACACAAATTGCCGTGCAATTTGTGTGAATAGGCCTGCAGGCCGCCGCGATGAGTGAATCCTGCTGCGCCTTTTTCCCGCAAAAACAACCACAAGGAGGACTCCCGTATGACCGTATCTGAAGCGAAAACCTCCCTGAAAGCTCTCCAGGAGAAGATGTCCGCCTACGGACACGCCCTGGGCCTGCTGTACTACGACGGCGTCACCTCGGCCCCCCGGGGCACCGCCGCCAACCGCGGCCAGACCATGGGCGTGCTCAGCGAGGAGCTGTACAAGCTGACCACCGGCCAGGAGACCGTTGCCCTGCTGGAATTCCTGGACGGGCACAAGGACGAGCTGGACGAGAAGGAGCAGCGCATGGTGTTTCTGCTGCTCAAGAACATCCGGCAGATGCAGAAGATCCCCATGGACGAGTACATCGCCCACGAAAAGCTGGTGGTGGAGGCGGAGGACGCCTGGCACACCGCCAAGGAGAGCAGCGATTTCCCCCTGTTCGAGCCGTATCTGGAGAAGCTGTTTGCCGACGCCAGGCGCTTTGCCGGCTACTGCGCGCCGGACAAGGACCCCTACGACTACTGGCTCAATGAATTTGAGGAGGGGCTGAACCGAGAGAAGGCCGACGCCTTCTTTGCCGCCCTCCGCTCCCACATCGTGCCCCTGCTGCAGAAGGTCTGCGCCGCCCCCCAGGTGGACACCTCCATCCTGCAGGGCCATTTCCCCGAGGCGCAGCAGGACGTGCTCAGCCGCAGGCTGATGGCCGTGATGGGCCTGGATCCCGACCACGTGGGCCTGGCCACCACGGAGCACCCCTTCACCACCAGTCTGGGCTCCCACCTGGACGAGCGCATCACCACCCACTACTACGAGGACGATTTCGCCTCCTCTCTCTACAGCGTGATCCACGAGGGCGGCCACGCCCTGTACGACACCGGCAGCGACGACTCCCTGGCCTACACGGTGCTGGACGGCGGCGTATCCATGGGCATCCATGAGAGCCAGAGCCGGTTCTACGAGAACCTGCTGGGCCGCAGCCGGGCCTTCTGCGAGTATCTGTTCCCCGTTCTCGCGGAGATCTTCCCCGACCAGATGGCGGGCCACAGCGCCGGAGAGCTGTACAAGGCCCTGAACAAGGCCGAGCCCTCCCTGATCCGCACGGAGGCCGATGAGCTGACCTACTGCCTGCACGTGCTGGTGCGCTACGAGCTGGAGAAGGCCGTCATGGCAGGCGCGCTGGCCGTCCACGATCTGCCCGCCGCGTGGAACCGGCTCTACAAGGAATACCTGGGCGTGGACGTGCCCGACGACAGGCACGGCGTGCTGCAGGACAGCCACTGGGCCGGCGGCGCCATCGGCTACTTCCCCTCCTACGCCCTGGGCAGCGCCTACGGCGCCCAGTTCCTGCGGAAGATGAAGGAGACCGTGGACGTGGACGATTGCCTGCGCCGGGGCGACTTCAAGCCCATCAACGACTGGAACCGGCAGCACATCTGGCAGTACGGCTGCCTGTACCGGCCCGGTCAGCTCTTCGAGATGGCCGCCGGCGAGCCCTTCGATCCCTCCGTTTTCGCCGCCTATCTGGAGGAGAAGTTCTCCGATCTGTACGGCCTGTAAGGTAAGTTGTTCCGCGGCAATCAGGAAGCAGAGGGCTCTCCCGCCCTCTGCTTCCTGCATTTAATTTCCATTTTTCCTCACTTTTCGTTGCATTTCTCCCCCGTCTATAATATGATAAAAGATGTGGGGCCGCTGGGACGGCGCCATAAAAACCACCCGGGAGGATCTTATGGCACGAAAAAAACGCCGCGATGCTGTTCGCATTCAGAAGTCGGATGGCTACCACGCCATTCTCCCCTACATCATGCCCAAGCGCACGGAGGCCGAGGTCTCCATGACGGAGATCTTCGACGTCACGGACCTTATGGCCTACCTGAAGGAGCGCAACGCCGCCGACGGCGGCAACCGCAAGCTGTTCCACGCCGTCTGCACCGCCGTGGCCCGCATGATCTACCACCGCCCGCTGATGAACACCTTCATCGCCGGCCGCAAGTTCTGGCAGCGCAACGACATCACCCTGTCCTTCGTGGTGAAGCAGACCTTCCAGGACGAGGCGGAGGAGACGCTGATGTTCATGAAGGTCACCCCCGACATGACCCTGGACTCCGTCTCCCACCTGATCCTGGGCGACGTGGAGACGGCCCGCAAGCAGGGCACCAACGACCTGGAGGGTCTGATGACCTTCGTGGGCAATCTGCCCCGGCCCATCCTGGAGATCCTGTTCGCCGTGCTGCACCGCCTGGAGTACCACGGGATCATGCCCGCGGCTCTCACCAACGGCGACCCCAACTACTCCACCGTCCTGCTCAGCAATCTGGGCAGCATCGGCTGCGGCGCGCCCTACCACCATCTGAGCAACTACGGCACCTGCTCCATGATGATCACCATCGGCACCATGCACCCGGAGAAGGTCACCATGGCCGACGGCACCGAGCAGACCCGCATCCGCTGCCCGGCCACCATCACCCTGGACGAGCGCATTGCCGACGGCTTCTATTTCGCCAAGTCCCTGCGCCTGGCCAAGTACATGCTGGAGCATCCCGCCGTGCTGGAGGAGCCGGTGGAGCAGGAGCTGCCCCCGGCGGCCTATGAGCGGCAATAATTAGATTTTCTAATATATCATATCGCATTTCGCTATTTTACTTATGGAAATTTTCCGCTATACTGTACCTGTTGGGCCTGCCGTGCCCGCAGCAGCATTTGAAAATCAATGGAATCGTTTCGATAAAAGGAGTTGTTCACTATGAGCAGAAGCATCGGTACCGTAGCGCGCGGCATCCGCGCCCCCATCTTCCGCGAGGGCGACGACATCGTTCGGGGCGTGACGAGCGCCGTTCTCACCGCGCTGAAGGAAAACGACATCCCCGCCCGTGACCGGGACGTGGTGGCCGTGACCGAGTCCGTGGTGGCCCGCTGCCAGGGCAATTACGCCACCATCGGCCAGATCTCCGCCGACGTCCGGGCCAAGACCGGCGGCAAGACCGTGGGCGTCACCTTCCCCATCCTCTCCCGCAACCGCTTCTCCCTGCTGCTCAAGGGCATCGCCGGGGGCTGCGAGAAGGTGGTCCTCATGCTGTCCTACCCCTCCGACGAGGTGGGCAACCACCTGGTGAGCCTGGACGAGTTGGACGAGGCCGGCATCGATCCCTGGCACGACGTGCTGGATCTGGCGCAGTTCCGCGCCGCCTTCGGCGAGGTCCTCCATCCCTTCACCGGTGTGGACTACGTGAGCTACTACCAGGAGCTGATCGAATCCATGGGCGCCCAGGCGGAGATCGTGTTCGCCAACCGGGTGCAGACCGTGCTGAACTACACCGACACCGTGATCTCCTGCGACATCCACAGCCGCGAGCGCTCCAAGCGCCTGCTGAGGGCCGCCGGCGCCCGGGTGGTGCTGGGTCTGGACGACCTGCTGAACGCTCCGGTGGACGGCAGCGGCTACAACGAGAACTACGGCCTGCTGGGCAGCAACAAGGCTGACGAGGAGCGGGTCAAGCTCTTCCCCCGCGATACCATGACCGTGGCCCGGGAGATCGGCCGGTTGATGAGCGAGGCCACCGGCAAGCGCATCGAGGCCATGGTCTACGGCGACGGCGCCTTCAAGGACCCCGCCGGCAAGATCTGGGAGCTGGCGGACCCCGTGGTCTCCCCCGGCTACACCGACGGCCTCATCGGCACCCCCAACGAGCTGAAGCTGAAGTACCTGGCCGACAAGGAGTTCGCCCACCTGGACGGCGAGGAGCTGCGCCAGGCCATCTCCGAGAAGATCCGCGCCAAGGACGCCACGGTCTCCCTGGTGGGCAACATGATCTCCGAGGGTACCACCCCCCGCCACCTGACCGATCTGATCGGCTCCCTGTGCGACCTGACCTCCGGCTCCGGCGACAAGGGCACCCCCATCGTCTACATCCAGGGCTATTTCGACAACTATACCAACGACTGATCTGTTTTTCAGCGGATATAAAGGCAACAGAGGAGCGGCA